>NZ_JAXUHN010000059.1:0-53345 GCF_035916875.1 Methylomicrobium sp. Wu6 | reverse complement strand
AACTCTACGCGCTCCTGTTGGCTCAACTTAACCACCTTAGCAATACGCCCCATCGATAACTCCTCTGTAATTTTCAGAGGATTATATATCTATCGTATTTTTATACAATTAGACACTAGCTGCTGACTTCCTGGAAACCTTGGTAGGCGTAAATTCAACGCCGCAATAAACACAAGCTTTGTCTCTTTCCCTGACTTCCGTCTCTAGCCAAGCTGGAATATTCCAATTATTTGCCATTACTCGATCCGAATCGTTTTACGCATAACGTAAAGCTAACCAGGCGTGACCAGGAAGCCAATATATAAACAAAATCGCCTTGCTTCCGCGCTCCGGTTGACCGCCATGTTAGGCATTATTTTCAAAGTACAAAATAGTTCTGCTTTTTATTCTACCTACTTCAATATAATTCCACCCGCCACCTATTAGCCCGCCAATGATTGGGACTGTTTTTGTTATCACTCCTTTTTGAGTTACTTTGATGCCAAAATATTTCAACATTATCTTTTGAAATGCTTTTAGTGTTTCTTTAGACAAGTATTTTCGAATGGCAGCACGAGTTACACCCATTCCTCCTCTAATGCCAAGCTCACGTGCGAATTGACTGCCAACATTCAAACCAAACACTGGAATCAGCAATTCCCACTTTGCATCTTCGTAATCAAAAAACGATTCATCGAAGATTATGGCTGTTCGGGCGGCAGCGTAAACCTCTGTTCTTAAAGTTACAGCCACATCGGTTGTTGCGGCGGGAAGGGCTACCCAGGGATTCGCTGGTAATCCCGTTACAACGCCCGCAGAAGTTGCTTTCCAGCGAGCTTGGGAGAATGCTTTACAGGCCAGTTGTTTATTAGTTAATCCCGGATGTTTATTTCTTTCAGCAGCAACTGAAGCAACAATTGCTGGAGGGTCAATATCCACTACCCACTCCAACGCCTTCATTAGTGCTTTATTTTCATCTGCCATTTGTATTTTTCCTATCGAAGCCTTAAGTGCCCAACGTTCAGTAGACACCTAATCTAGGTGTATATAAATTTCCGCCATCGGTGTATAACGCTACTCTGACAACCTGCCAAACTAAGCGCTACGCTATTCAATCATGGATAGCGACCTTTTTATGCTAACGACAAATACACCGCCAAAACGTCTTGATCAAGTCCGCGACCGGATTCGCGTCCATCACCATTTGCGCATTTTAACATTCATGCCGAGCATGACTCAGTATAGTCTGGATCAAGTACTTTTTTGCATCTCGGAAAAAACTTCCGTGCAAACGGTAGAGAATTAGCCCTGTAGACAGAGCGCGACAGCGCTGGGTTGAGCACGAAACCCGGCATACGGGCACGGATGAGCTGGGTTCCTGCAAAGCTCCAACCCAGCGGGCTTTTACACTTTATTCTTCCTTCACATTCCCCGCATGCAGTCCGCATTCCTTCTTCGCCGCATCTTCCCACCACCAGCGCCCTGCGCGTTCGTGCTGGTTCGGCAGAACCGGTCGCGTGCAAGGCTCACAGCCGATACTGATGTAGCCCTTTTGGTGCAGTTCGTTGAAAGGCACCTGATAGGCTTCGATGTAGTCCCAAACCTGCGCGGAAGTCCAGTTCAATAATGGATTGAATTTGACCAATCGATGTTCCGGTGTCGAAAACGCGGTGTCGATCTGCACTTCGGGAATGTCTTGCCGGGTATCCAGGCTTTGATCCTTGCGCTGGCCGGTGATCCAGGCATCGAGATGCGCGAGTTTGCGTTTGAGCGGCTCGACCTTGCGAATGCCGCAGCATTCGTGGTGGCCGTCTTCGTAGAAACTGAACAGTCCCTTGGTTTTGACCAGGTTGTCCAGCAGTTCCCGGTCCGGCGTCAACACGTCGATCGCAATGCCGTAATGTTTTCTGACTTTTTCGATGAAGCGGTAGGTTTCGGGATGCAGGCGGCCGGTGTCGAGCGAAAAAACCTGAATATCTTTGCGGATGTTAACCGCCATGTCTATCAGCACGACGTCTTCCGCGCCGCTGAACGAAATCGCGATATTGTCGAACAATTCCAGCGCTTTTTTCAAAATCACGCGCGGGTTTTTGTTTTGTAATTCGGTTTGCAGAGTCTGGATATCGAAAGCAGTCATGTTGGCGAGGCTATATCATCACATTGAGCAAAGTAGTTTGCCAGGAAATCATCGAAAGACAGTTGATCGCTGCTTTCGATCTCGGTTTGTTTGTTCAGGGATCGTTCGGCAAGTTCCAGAAACTCCCGGTTGCAGGTATCATCGAGTCTGTGGTTTTTAAAATACCGCGCATGCTCGTTCGATGACTGCAACGCGAAACAGGCAAATGGCTGTTCGTTGCCCGACATCGTATTCAGCATTCTGGCCGATGGGGTCAGATCCGGATTTTGCACCACCTGGCGTTGTTCCTTCAAAGCAGCACTGTAAGGCTTGTCGGCCAGACCTTCGTCGAGAACCGTGCAAACCGGCTCCATCGTGTCGAGAATTTCGCTCGCCCAATCCTGCAACGCAATCGGCTTGCCGCTTTTGTTCAGTTCGAGGCCTGGCTTTCTACCATTGTTTGCGACCGCCAGTTGATTCGCATTGTAGATGGCATAATCTTCGGGCGTATTCGGCGGGCTGTCGTGCAACAAACAATTCAACAACAGCGCTTCGATGAAACGCCCCCGGCTCGCGTCGATCCCGACCGTTTTGAACACGTCAAGATCGAGCGAACGCATTTCGATGTAACGAAGGCCGCGCCGTTTCAGCGCCATCGTCGGCTTTTCGCCGGACATCGCGATTTGCTTCGGACGCATCGTGCTGTAAAACTCGTTTTCGATCTGCAGGAGGTTGCTGTTCAGTTGCTGGTATTCACCGTTCAACTTCACGCCAATCTTTTCATACTCAGGATACGGCGTGGTGATTGCCTTATGTAAGCTGGACACGTATCCCGGCAGGGAGTTGTAATCGATGTTCAGATTCGCCTGGTTTTTGCTTTTATAGCCGATGTCGCTCATTCTGAGCGAGGTCGCGTAAGGATGATACAGCGTGCCCTGATCGAAAGTTTCGAACTGACTCATCAAGGACGGGCGGCTCTTGAAAAAGCTTTTGCAGATGGCCGGGGATGCGCCGAACAGGTACAGAATAATCCAGCCGATGCGCTGAAAGTTGCGGATCAGGCCGAAATAGCCATCCGCAGTGAAGGCATCAAGACTGGCCTCGCTGTTTTCGAGTTGCTTGAGCGCAGGCCATAACCCGGTCGGCGCCGAATAATTGAAATGGATGCCCGCGATCGATTGCATCGTGCGCCCGTAACGATGCCACAAGCCGCGCCGGTAAACATGTTTCATCCGGCCAATATTCGATGATCCGTAGGTCGCGATCGGAATGCTTTCGTCGCCATCGATGCCGCACGGCATGCTCGCGCCGAGCAATATTTCATCGCCGAGGTGATCGTAAACGAACCGATGCAGGTCGGAGAGATAATCTATCGTATCGCCGATCTCCGCGAACGGAGGGGTGATCAGTTCGATCAACGCTTCCGAATAGTCGGTGGTAATGTAGGGATGCGTCAGCGCGGAACCCAAGGCTCTCGGATGTGCGGTCTGCGCGATCATGCCGTCCTTGCCGATACGCAAACTCTCTTTTTCAATCCCTTTCAGTCCTCCACGAAGCAGATGTTGTCGGCCGTTGTGTAAAAGCCGCTCCAGTCGCGGCGAAAGCATCGTATCGGAATGAGTCATGGAAAGGTGGCTGCGTTCTTCTGTCCTGTATAATCGGACTATTATAAATAGGTTGAGACCATTCAAGAAACTTAAATGATGATGCGGAGAACGGCGATGGAAACTCAGCCGCTTGACATTTTGAAGTCGGTATTCGGCTACGACCGCTTCCGGGAGCCGCAGTCCGAGGTAATCGGCCATCTGTTGGCCGGCGGCGATGCGCTGGTATTGATGCCGACCGGCGGCGGCAAATCGTTGTGTTATCAAATCCCTGCCTTGCTGCGCGCCGGCGTCGGCATCGTGATTTCACCGCTGATCGCGCTGATGCAGGATCAGGTGAGCGCGCTGACGCAGCTCGGCATTCGCGCCGCGTTTCTGAATTCGACACTGGCATTGCAGGATGTCCGCCGGATCGAACAGGAACTGCTGAACGGCGAACTCGATCTGCTCTACATCGCTCCTGAACGACTGACCAGCGAACGCACGCTGGATTTGTTTGCAAGGCTCCAAATCGCCCTGTTCGCGATCGACGAGGCGCACTGCGTCTCGCAATGGGGGCATGATTTCCGCGCCGATTATTTGCAGTTATCGCTGCTGCATGAACGCTTTCCGGACATTCCGCGTATCGCGCTGACCGCGACCGCGGATGCGAAAACGCGCGAGGAAATCGTCCGTCGTCTTGGGCTCGGCGAAGCCCGGATGTTTCAACGCGGTTTCGACCGGCCGAACATCCGCTACCGGATCGTGCAAAAACAGAATGCGCGCAAACAATTGCTCGATTTCATCCGCGCCGAACATGACGGCGATGCCGGTATCGTCTATTGCCTGTCGCGCAAAAAGGTAGAGGAAACCGCCGACTGGCTGCAAGCGCAGGGACTGAATGCACTACCCTATCATGCCGGAATGAACGCATCGGAACGCCAACGCCATCAGCACCGTTTTTTGATGGAAGAGGGCCTGATCATCGTCGCGACGATCGCGTTCGGGATGGGCATCGACAAACCGAACGTGCGCTTCGTCGCGCATCTGGATCTACCCAAAAGCGTCGAGGCCTATTATCAGGAAACCGGCCGCGCCGGGCGCGACGGCCTGCCCGCCGACGCCTGGATGGCGTATGGATTGCAGGACGTGCTATTGCTCCGGCGCATGCTGGCCGATTCGAATGCCGATGACGCGCACAAGCGGCTCGAACTGCATAAGCTCGACGCAATGCTGGCGCTTTGCGAACAGGTGCATTGCCGGCGGCAGGCGCTGCTCGCTTATTTCGGCGATCAACTGGACCAACCCTGCGGCAATTGCGACACCTGCCTGGAACCGGTCAAAACCTGGGACGGCACCCTGGCCGCACAGCAGGCTTTATCCTGCATCTACCGAACCGGCCAGCGCTTCGGCGTCGCGCATCTGATCGACGTGCTGCTCGGCAAAGCTACCGAGAAAGTACAGAAAAATGGGCATGACCACGTTTCGACCTTCGGCATCGGCAAGCATTTGGAGGAACAGCAGTGGCATTCGTTGTACCGGCAGTTGATCGCACGCGGTCTGGTCGCCATCGATTTCGAGAGCATGGGCACCCTGAGGCTGAACGACGCGAGCCGGCCGGTGCTGCGCGGCGAGCAAACCTTGATGCTGCGCGAGGACATCAAACCTGAAAAAACCAAACGCACGACCGCGAAAACCGGCGCTGTCGCCGGCACGCCGCTATGGGAAGCCTTACGCGCCAAACGCAAGGAAATCGCCGAGGCGCAGGACGTGCCGCCTTATGTGATTTTCCATGATGCGACATTGATGGAGATGATCGCCTCCCGTCCAAAGAATCTGAAACAAATGGCCGCGATATCGGGCATCGGCGCGCGCAAGCTCGAACTTTACGGTGAGCAGTTTTTGGAGGTGATCGCGGCGCATTCCACACAATCCGATACGGGGTCTTCGGAGACGGCCGGCGCCTCGATCGAACTGTTCCGGCTCGGCTATAACGTCGAACAGATTGCCGCGCAGCGCGAGTTGAAGACGACCACGATCTACCGCCATCTGGCCGAAGGCATCGAGCAAGGGCTGGTCACGTTGCAGGAGGTCGTCGAATTGCCGGAACGCGATATCGGACTGATCCAGGACGTGATGTTGAATCTTCCCGACGAGCAGAAGCGGGCGTTGAAGCCGGTCTATGAGCAGTTCGGCGGGATTTATTCGTATGAGATATTGCGGTGTGTAAAGGCCGGTTTGGAAAGGGTTACCGGATGACGAATTGTAGATTGGGTTGGGTTGGCTGAGCCACCCAACCTACACCGCTTTTGCCCGGCCGTTGTCAACTATCCACCATTTTAGCAAAACTATCTAACTCGGATATTTAATCAAGAATGAACCAGAACAACCTAGCCCCCCTATAAAATCCAGGGGTTAACTTAATTTTTGAAGGAAGTGCGATGATATAAGTTCTACTGTAGACTCAGTAAATTTGGCAACCTGGGACGACATGGGATCGAGACAAATTTTCAGGATGGCGCTATCAGCTCTGATGGTGGCCGAGCGTTATTACGGCAAGTTGACCACCATAGGGTTGTCCAAAACCGTCACTCATATATTACTTGATCCGCGCTGTTACTCGGACCGTAGGATATGCTGAACGCAGCGAAGCGCATCGTTAGCGATCGATGCGCCTCCTTACGTCGGCACATCCTACGCTTTATCATGAGGAATGATTTCGCCCCGACATTCCTTTTAACCCCTGGAAAGCGGAACCAGTTTACGAGGGGTGTTCATCAGGTTTTAAACTGCCGAATGAGCTGTCTGGGTGTAACTTTAGTACCCGTATCGTCCGAAAAACTCTTCAATTGACTCTGACACAAGGCGATAAGCTTCGTCGTGTTAGCACCATTAAACAGCAGACCATCAGCCAACCCGGCGCATAGCCCCCACGATAGGACAACTACCACGAACTCAAGATTTCCGCTGCGCCACATGGATAGCGAATGGCGTCGGAAAATCCATGGCACACCCATCGGGTTGGGCCAATCGGTAAGCAGGTGCATCAGTCCACCTGCCGCAAATCCGAATCCCACAGGTGCCCACCATACCGAATTGAGGCTGACATACGAATACCACAGCAGCATTACCCAGGGAATGCCCCAGTGGGTTAATGTGCGATGCGCAATCCATAAACGGCGTTTCCCGCGATATTTCTTTCGCCACCACGCTATTTCCAGCCAGTCCGGCGCCGTCCCTCCCCAGGCGCCGGCTAATAACGCCAGCATCGCCAGCAATTGGCATGGACCGCCCGCACCTTCATACACCACAATCACAGACGCAAGCATTCCTGCAGCGATGCCGGAAGCGTGGTGAGCTTTTTTCGACGCCATGATTTCCTTTATGCAAAACCGATAATTTTACAAAATATCGTCTTCGGCAGGCGTAAAAAAACGCCGAAGAACACGATGATCCTTCGGCGTTGTAAGTTTACCCGGCAGGCTCGAAATCGACCGAACCCTGCCGAGAGAAATTAGCTGCTTGCGCTTATTTCAATGACAAGGTTTCCGCGCGGCCTACCAGTTCGATATTCAGCTTATCTTCCTTCAGAAGCCAGCCGATTGCGCGCTGGATGTCATTTTTGTTTTCACCGGTTTCAACGGTGATTTTGTTCACGCTGGATGGTCCGTTATCACTTAGATAAGTCCAGATCTTGCCAGCCACTTCACCAATGCTATCAGCCATAAAAGTCTCCTGTTGTGTTGATTGAGAAAAGTTAAGATTTCTTGGGCGGTTGATCGGGCAACACGATATTCAACTCGAGCGTTTCTTGATTGCCGTCCTGTTCAAAGCTGAACGAGATCGCATCCTGACCGACGTTGACGTGCCGGCGTATGACTTCCAACAATTCTTTTTGCAATTGCGGAAGATAGGAAGGCTGGTTGCGCGACAGTCTTTCGTGCGCCACCAGAATTTGCAGCCTTTCCTTGGCGACGGATGCAGAACTCGGCCGCGAAGTTCTAAAATAATCCAGCAAACTCATTATCCTCTCCCAAAGAGTTTCCCGAAGAGTCCTTTCTTCTCATCGATGAACCGGTGGGGCTTGTCTTCCCCCAAATAACGCGCGACGATGTCCGCATAAGCCTGGCCCGCATCGCTTTTATCATCCAGAATCACCGGCACACCGGCATTCGAGGCATTCAGCACCGATTTCGAATCGGGAATCACACCGAGCAAATGCAGTGACAAAATTTCCTGTACGTCTTCAACGCTGAGCATTTCGCCAAGTTTCACGCGTTCCGGCGAATAACGGGTCAACAGCAGATATTCCTTGATCGGCTCCTGATTTTGTTCGGCGCGGCGCGACTTGCTCGCCAAAATGCCTAACATACGATCGGAGTCCCTTACCGAAGACACTTCCGGATTGGTCACCACGAATGCATCGTCGGCGTAATACATCGCCAGATGCGCACCTTTTTCGATACCCGCCGGCGAGTCGCAGACAATGTATTTGAAATCTTTCGACAACTCGTCCAGAATCTTGCCGATGCCTTCCTGAGTCAGCGAATCTTTGTCGCGCGTTTGCGAAGCCGGCAGAATATAAAGGTTGTTGCAGTGCTTATCTTTGATCAAGGCCTGATTCAGCGACGCTTCGCCGCTGATCACGTTGATCAAATCATAAACGACGCGACGCTCGCAGCCCATAATCAAATCCAGGTTGCGCAGGCCCACATCAAAATCGATCACGGCGGTTTTATGGCCTCGTTTCGCAAGTCCCATCGAAATGGCGGCGCTGGTGGTGGTTTTGCCGACTCCGCCTTTACCTGATGTAACGACAATGATTCTGGCCAATGGTGTTTCCTCCAAATAGAGAGCGGTTTAAATTAAATTTCCTTGATGATCAGCGAATGATCCTTAAGAAAAATCTGCACCGGTTTGTGCTTGAATTCTTCAGACAGATCCTCGCTGATCTTGTAAATGCCCGCGATCGAGATCAGTTCCGCCTGTAGATCGGAACAAAAAATCCGCGCTTTTTCATCGCCTTGCACGCCAGCCAGAGCTCGTCCGCGCAAAGAACCATAGACATGGATATTGCCTTCGGCCATGATCTCGGTACCGGAACTGACCGGCGCCAAGACAATCAGGTCGCCATGTGCATAAATACGCTGACCCGACCGCACCGGCTGAGTAATCATCATCGTAGAAGGTCCTTCGCTTTGTAAAGACTCTTCGGGCGCAGCCGTGATCGTTTTGATTTTTGTGATTTCCGGAGCCGTTCCGCCATGCAGTACATGCACGGGAATGCCCAATGCCAATGCTTGCCGATTTTGCGCCGCGTTACCGCCGCGTATTCCGATTGGCAATAAATTCAGTTCCCTGACCGATTTGACCAAATCCGCCACGGCGATGTCCAGACCGCGCTTATTCACTTCCTGAAAATCAAGCAGGATCGGAGAGTTTTTAAAAAACTCCGGCGCCAGGGCAATCTTTTCTTGCAGTTGTTGTTCGATGTTCCGGAGGCTATCGCTGAATAAAACTAAAACGGGCACCGAAAATGTACTGCTTTTAAATTCCAGCGCGAGGTGGCTATGAGACGTTTTGTTGGAGTCTGTCGGCATCCGTCAATCTGCTAAATTCACTTGTGGCTGTGATTTTATCATTACTATTTAAAAAATCATACATTATCAGCGCATTATCGTTGAACGAATCATGGAACCCGATATACGACAAGCCTGTCTTCAGAATATATCGGCAAGGGATATATGAGCATGGGAGGTTGCCGATAGGCAGTATCCGGCGAGCGGAAAAATCTTCCGGCATAATCAGCCACGGACAAGGTGCGCATTACACACTCAAATCAGGACTAACGAGGAGAACGATCATGAAACAGATAGCTTTAATTTCGATGGGATTTTTATTTTTTGCAACATCAACGATCGCGGAAGAACTTGCCAGCCCGCAGCGTATGGAGAACGTGGAGCATCGACGTGAGGAGTTAGTGCCTTATGCCGCCGATAAGACTCTGGAAACATTTTCGAAAACCGTGCATGGGGGAGTGATGCATGTGATCGCCAAAACCGCGGACGACAGCAAACAAGTCCAATTGATACAGAACTATCTACGGCAAATAGCCGATGCGTTTGGCAAAGGCGACTTTTCCAGCTCCGAAAAGATGCACGGCGCGAATATGCCGGGGCTTCAGCAGTTGAAAACCGCCAAAACCGACGATATCCGCTTTGAATACAAAGGATTGCCGAACGGCGCCCAGATTCACTTTTCAACCGAATACCCGCAATATGTGCAGGCGCTGCATGAATGGCTGGATGCGCAAATCAAGGATCACGGCAATGCGCCGACGCCCGGGCACATGAAACACCATTCAGGGATGGCGGAATAAAATCGCGAGATAAGGTTGTATTCGGCTACCTGACCCTTCGTATCGATAGTGGATTGGCCATTACACATGCAGCGTCGATTACAGCATGGTAGGGCTGTGTTGTACGGCAAGGTATAATGTGGCCTTTTTAGTTTTGACTCTTCCTAACCATGCTGACTTATCCATCTATCGATCCGATCGCCGTCACTATCGGCCCGCTCAAAATTCATTGGTACGGCCTAATGTATCTGGTCGGCTTTGCCGGCGTTTGGATATTGGGAAAGAAACGTGCTCAGCAGTCCTGGTCACCGGTCCAGCCCGAGGCGATTGAAGATTTGGTCACCTACGGCGCGTTGGGTGTTATTCTCGGTGGACGCATCGGCTACACGCTGTTTTACAATTTACCCGAGTTTTTACACAACCCGCTGGTGCTTTTTGAGATTTGGAAAGGCGGCATGTCGTTTCACGGCGGCATGCTCGGCGTGTTTGTCGCTATGTGGTTTTTCGGCAAGCAGCAAAACTGTACGATGATGCAGTTGACCGACATCATCTCGCCACTGGCGCCGATCGGTCTTGGCGCGGGTCGGCTGGGCAACTTCATCAATTCCGAACTCTGGGGCCGTCCAACCGATGTACCCTGGGGCATGGTGTTTCCGAATGGCGGTCCGCTGCCGCGCCATCCGTCCCAACTTTACGAAGCCTTCCTGGAAGGCTTCGTACTTTTCATTATACTGTGGATTTATACTTCCAAGCCCCGGCCGACGATGGCGCCGACCGGCATGGCATTGATGGCGTACGGTTGCTTCCGCTTCTTTGTCGAATTTTTCCGCATGCCCGACGCACAGATCGGCTATCTGGCGCTGAATTGGCTCACGATGGGGCAAATCCTGTCAACGCCGATGATCATTATCGGCGCCGCGATGATTTATATCGCTTATAAAAAGGCAGATTGATGCCATGCATAAAATTTGCGCTTTGAATATGGCACATAATTCCTATGTGCTTTACGAAACGCTGCCGGATGAAGTGCAATACGTTTTTCTATAAGAATATTAGAAAATCAATCTGATAAACTAGGGCCCCTTGTTTTATATCCGGCGTGCAAAGAAATGATAGACGGAACAAAAGTCTCCATACCCTGCTGCATTGAAGATAGACAACTGAAAACATTTTGTTAATTCGCATGCAGCACTATTTAAACTTACTGGACAAGATTCTTCACGAAGGCGTCGAAAAAGGCGACAGAACCGGCAGCGGCACGCGGTCGATCTTCGGGCATCAATTGCGTTTTCCTTTGGCCGAAGGCTTTCCTTTGGTGACCACGAAAAAAATTCATCTAAAGTCGATCATTCACGAACTGCTCTGGTTTTTGCAGGGCGATACAAACCTGGCTTATCTGCATGAGCACAAGGTCAGCATTTGGGACGAATGGGCCGACACGAACGGCGATTTGGGCCCGGTTTACGGCCGGCAATGGCGTTCCTGGCCTACGCCTGACGGCCGCACGATCGATCAATTGCAACAGGTGATGGAACAACTTAAAACCACGCCGAACAGCCGCCGGATGATCGTTTCGGCCTGGAATGTCGCCGATTTGCCCGACGAAACGATCAGCCCGCAGGCGAATGTCGCGCAGGGCAAGATGGCGCTGGCGCCCTGCCATGCGCTGTTTCAGTTTTATGTCGCGGACGGGCGCCTGTCCTGTCAGCTTTATCAGCGCAGTTGCGACACGTTTCTGGGCGTGCCGTTCAACATCGCGAGCTACGCATTGCTGACGCACATGGCCGCGCAGCAGGCCGATCTCGACGTCGGCGATTTTATCTGGACCGGCGGTGATGTACACTTGTATTTAAATCATCTGGAACAGGCCAGATTGCAGTTGAGCCGTGAACCTTATCCTTTGCCAAGATTGATATTCAAACGCAAGCCGGATTCGTTGTTCGATTATCGGTATGAGGATTTCGAAATCGAGGGTTATCAGGCCCATGAGCCGATCAAGGCGCCGATTTCGATTTGATGCAGGTAGTTCGGTTGTTTTCACAATCCAGCTACCCTGATCTTGTTTGAATAGCCTTGAGCGGCCTAAGCCCTCGATTCCGTTACATAGCATGGAGGCTACAGCTTATGTGTTCGGTTCATCGCTCCCGCACGGAGCGTCGCTGCCGTTAGATTTAAGGAACAAAGTCCATTCTCCCTCCGGGAGAAGGCTAGAATGAAGATATAAATAATGCATTTTTCCTTTATTTATGCCTCCTTGCCCCGCCCCTCGCCTTTATGCCCTTTGGGTACGAAAGGAGAAGGCATAACCTTATACATAGGCTATGTACCCATTAATAGTTGAAAACGCTTTCCGGATTCCTAACGCATCTGGTATCTGTCTGATTCGCGATGCATTGACTTTGAAGTCTGCCGCCAGGAAACTTCACGCGAATTAACTGTTTACAAATTTCAACGTTTAACGCAGACATGGCCTAACTGAATGGCAGTGGCGCGGAGCGTGTCAATGAACCAAGATCGCCTATTTAACGACCCAAAATATATGAACAACTACCATTATAAAGCCCACCCCTGGCACGGCATCAGCGCGGGCGAAAATACGCCTTCCGTGGTCAATGCGTTTATCGAAATCGTGCCGAGCGATACGGTCAAATACGAAATCGACAAGCAGAGCGGTTACCTGAAAATCGACCGCCCACAAAAGTTTTCGAACATGGTACCGACCTTGTATGGTTTTGTCCCGCGCACCTATTGCGGCAACAAGGTCGCCGAATTCGCCGCGTTGAAATCGGGCAGAATGGGTATCAAGGGCGACGGCGACCCGCTCGACATCTGCGTGTTGAGCGAACGCAGCGTGTCGCATGGCGACATCATCCTGCAGGCGATCCCGGTCGGCGGCTTCCGCCTGCTCGACAACGGAGAGGCGGACGACAAGATCATCGCGGTAATGAAAGGCGATGAATTTTACCGGCAGTGGACCGATGTGTCGGACTGTCCGAGTTCGTATATCAACCGACTGATGCACTATTTTCTGACCTATAAAAATCTGCCCGGCGAGAAGGCCACCTGCGAGATCACCGATGTTTACGGCCGTGCCGAGGCGCATGAGGTGATTGTGCGCGCAATGCAGGATTACATGAGCCTGTTCAACGGCATCGAAGATTTGTAAAGACACTGCAAATAAATCATCAGCCTTATCCGCCCTACCTTTTCTGATCCTAAGCGACAAAAATACCCCTCATGCAGCCCAAATTCATCCATCTGAGACTGCACAGCGAATTCTCGCTAGTCGACGGCATCGTCAAGATCAAGCCGTTGGTCAAGCGCCTGGCCGAATTGCAGATGCCGGCCGCGGCGGTGACCGATCACGTGAACCTATTCGCGCTGGTCAAGTTTTACAAGACCGCGATGGGCCAGGGCGTCAAGCCGATCGCCGGCGCCGACGTGCTGATCTTCAATCCGGACGAACCGGCCAATCCGTTCCGTCTGACCCTGTTGGTCAAAAATCAGCCGGGCTATATCGCGCTGACCGAACTGATCTCCAAGGCCTATCAGGAAGGCCAGCACCAGGGCGTACCGATGTTGCGATACGAATGGATCGAGGCGAATGCGAACGGTCTGATCGCCTTGTCCGGCGCGATGGCCGGCGACATCGGCCGGGCGCTGATGGCCGAACGCGAGGAGGACGCCAAACGCCTGGCGCTGTATTGGGCCGATCTGTTCCCGGACAGCTTTTATCTGGAATTGCAGCGCGTCGGCAAGCCGGGCGAAGAGCTCTATATTGCGGCCGCGCTGGAACTTGCCGCGGCAGTCGATTTGCCGGTGGTAGCGACCAATGACGTACGTTTCCTGCATCAAAAGGATTTCCCGGCGCACGAGGTCCGCGTCTGCATCAACCAGGGCCGCGTGCTCGACGACAGCCGCCGGCCGAAGGATTATACCGACCAACAGTATCTGCGCAGTGCCGAGGAAATGCTCGAATTGTTCGCGGACATTCCGGAGGCGCTCGAAAACACGGTCGAGATCGCCAAGCGCTGCAATATCACGCTGACGCTCGGCAAAAACTTCCTTCCCGACTACCCGGTCCCCGAAGGCATGACGATCGGCGACGTGATGGCCGAGGAATCCCGCAAAGGCCTCGAAGAACGCTTGCGCCAGCATCCGCCGGTCGGCAGCGGCACCGAGGAGGAAAACCGCAAGGTCTATTACGACCGGCTCGAGATCGAACTCAGCGTGATCACGCAGATGGGTTTTCCAGGCTATTTCATGATCGTCGCGGACTTCATCCAGTGGGCGAAAAACCATCAGATCCCGGTCGGGCCGGGGCGGGGCTCGGGTGCGGGCTCGCTGGTCGCGTATGTGTTGAAGATCACCGACCTCGACCCGATCGAATTCGACCTCTTGTTCGAGCGCTTCCTGAATCCCGAACGGGTGTCGATGCCCGACTTCGACGTCGATTTCTGCATGGACCGGCGCGACGAGGTGATCGACTACGTCGCCGACCATTACGGCCGCGACCAGGTCGCGCAAATCATCACCTACGGTTCGATGGCTGCTAAGGCGGTGACCCGCGACGTCGGCCGGGTGCTGGGTTTCGCTTATGGCTTTGTCGATCAGCTCGCCAAACTGATCCCGTTCGAAATCGGCATGACGCTCGACAAGGCGCTGCAAGACAGCCCCGACCTGAGACAGCGCTACGAGAACGAGGAAGAAGTCCGGTCGCTGATCGACATGGCGCTCTCGCTCGAAGGGATGGCACGGAACGCGGGCAAACACGCGGGCGGCGTGGTGATCTCGCCGACCAAACTGACCGATTTCACGCCGCTATACTGCGAACAGGGCGGCGGCAACCTGGTCACCCAGTTCGACAAGGACGACGTCGAAGCGGTCGGCCTGGTCAAGTTCGACTTTCTGGGCCTGCGCACGCTGACAATCATCGACTGGGCGCTGCAAACGATCAACCGCAAAAAACAGGCACTCGGCGAACCGTTGATCGATATTGCCGCGATTCCGCGCGACGACAAGGCCTCCTACGACCTCTTAAAGAATGCCCAAACCACCGCGGTGTTCCAGCTCGAATCGCGCGGCATGAAGGAGCTGATCAAGAAGCTGAAGCCGGACTGCTTCGACGACATCATCGCGCTGGTCGCGCTGTTCCGGCCGGGTCCGCTCGAATCGGGCATGGTCGACGACTACATCAACGTCAAGCACGGCGCCAAGGCCGAATATGCGCACCCACTTCTGGTGCCGATCCTGAAGCCGACCAACGGCGTCATCCTGTATCAGGAACAGGTGATGCAGATCGCCCGCGAAATGGGCGGCTACACGCTCGGCGGCGCGGATATGCTGCGCCGCGCGATGGGCAAGAAAAAGCCCGAGGAAATGGCCAAGCAGCGCGAGGTCTTCACCGAGGGCGCCATCGCGAACAACATCGACGAAAGCATCGCGACTTACATCTTCGACCTGATGGAGAAGTTCGCCGGTTACGGTTTCAACAAATCGCACTCGGCCGCCTATGCGCTGGTCGCCTATCAGACTGCCTGGCTGAAGGCGCATTATCCGGCAGAATTCATGGCCGCGGTACTGTCGGCCGATATGGACAACACCGACAAGGTCGTCGTGCTGATCGAGGAATGCCGGCGCATGAAACTGCCGATCGCGCCGCCGTCGATCAACGACTCGAACTTCCGCTTCACGGTCAACCAGGCAGGCAAGGTCGTGTACGGCCTCGGCGCGCTCAAGGGCGTCGGCGAGAACGCGATCGAGGACATGATCCTGGAACGGGAGAAGAACGGCGCTTACCGCGACCTGTACGATTTATGCAAACGCGTCGATCTGCGCAAGTTCAACCGGCGCGTGCTCGAAGCCTTGATCCGCGCCGGCGCCTTCGACACCTTCGATCCGAACCGGGCCGCGCATCTGGCCGAACTGCCGACCGTGCTGAAAGTCGCCGAACAGCACGGCAAGATGGCCGCGACCGGCCAAAACGATCTGTTCGGCCTGCAGGAAGCCAGCGCCGAGGAAGACGCGATCGCCGCCTATTCGACCTATGTCGAACCCTGGCCCGAACAAGAGCGCCTGAATGCCGAAAAACAAACCCTCGGCCTGTTCCTGACCGGCCATCCGATCGCCCAGTACGAGGCTGAAATCGGCCAGTTCACGCACGGCAGCCTCAACAAGCTGAAGTCGGACATGGAACGCAGCAAGGGCAAGATGGAAGCCCGCGTCGCGGGACTGGTCGTCGAAATCCGCACCCGCCAGTCCAAAAACGGCAAGACGATGGGCTTCGCGCTGTTGGATGACCGCACCGACCGGCTCGAAGTTGCGGTGTACCCGGAAATCTACGAACGGCACCGGGACATCGTCACTCGCGACGTGCTGCTGGTCGCCGAAGGTGCGCTCGCGATGGACGACTTCACCGGCACTCCGCGCCTGACCGCCGAAAAGCTCTACAGCATCGACCAGGCCCGCAATGCCTTCGCGCGCGGTTTGCAGTTGACCTGGCATGCCGGTATCAACGGCGACTCATTGGCCGAAAAACTAAGTCCGGCACTGGAACCGTTCAAAGGCGGCACGTGTCCGGTGCTGATTCAATACCGCTCGGCAGAGGCTCAGGCCACCGTGCGGCTTGGGGATGAATGGCGGGTCTTTGCGACCGACGAGTTGTTGTTGCGGTTGAAGCGGCAGCTTGGAAACGAGGCGGTTGAGGTTAAATACCGTTAATTGTGTCGGACAACAGCTTCATCATGCTGCTTGCGATTTATTGCAAAAATATCATGATTGCAACTCGCCCTTCGCCTTGAGCCAAAATCGGATGCCCTATATCAGATTAAAAACAGTGATTCGGCAAATTGAAGAACACTACTCTTCGCCCAACCAAGCTTCCAAAGTATCGATAATACTCTTCGCCTGCTCCCTGCTGGAGATATTGAATTTGGATTTCTGGCGGTATTCGCCGTTTTGTTTCTGATAGCGGCGAATCGAATATTTGTCAGGGCCGTATTCTTCCTTCGCGCGGTTCCATTCCTGATAGCGATACATCACCGTCGCCCAGGCACCCTTGCTCAGAACTTTTTTGTCGAGTTCCTTGACGGTCTCTACGCCGTCGTCTTCATAAGCGATGGTCAATTCTTCTACGTTTTCTGCCATGTTGTCCCCTAAAATATCAAGCAGGTACGCATTTATGCCCCAGAGGGTATTGTGTACCATTTCCAGATTGTTGGTGAATAAATACCCGAAGTAGGTCACTCAATGTCGTTAGGTTAAGCCATCATACCCACAGAGTATAAGTGGGTTGCCGGTACCTCACGGCAAGGTGTGTTTAAAGTTGGCTTTGTACCCGTTAATAGTTGAAAACGCATTCCGAATACCTAATGCATCTGGTATCCGTCTGATTCGCACTGCATTGGCTTTGATATCTTCCTCCAGAAAACCTAAAGAGAATCAACTGTTTACAAATTTCAACGTTTAACCCAGACATAGCCTTAAAGTTTCCATCCCTGGCACATGGATTCCGGCATTCCCTGCCGGAATGACGTGGTCTTTCTTAACTCAATGAGTGATGTGTACCTTTTAATTTCCTATAAATCGGCCAAACGCGCGGCTGCCTTCGCCGGTTTTGATCGTATCGACGACCCGCAGGGCTTTCGCATCGAGCACCGACACGGTGCCGTCGAACCAGTTGGCGACATAAACGTGGCGGTCGTCGGAATGCGTGCCGATGCCTTCCGGTTTGCCGCCGACTTCGATCACATCAAGTTCTTTCAAGGTCTCGGTGTCGATCACCGATACCGAATCATCGTCCTGATTGGTCACCAACAGCCGGCTGTCGTTCTGCGCCAAAGCCCCCGCGTAAGGGCGGGCGCGCACCTTGACGGTAGCGATCGCCTTCATTTGCAGGGCATCGACCACGGTCACATCGTTGCTTTCGACATTGGCGGTATAGAGCCGCTTGCCTTCGTTATCCAGCACCAGACCGAAGGGATGTGCGCCGACCGCGACCGAGCCGGTTACCTTAAGAGTTTCGAGATCGATCTTCGAGACCGAATCGCTGAGCCGGTTCGCGACATACAACCAGCGATTGTCGGGACTGACCGTCAAACCGGACGGCGACCGGCCGACCGTGACCGCCTTGACGGCCTGCAGATTGTCCACTTCCAGCACCGTCACGATGTTCTTGTACCAGTCGGCCACGAACAGGCGCTTCCCCGTCCCGTCGGTCGCGATGCCCAGCGCCCCGCTGCTGACTTTAGGATGCGCAATCAATTGGCGGCTTTCGGCGTCGATCACCGCGACGCTGCCGTTATCCGGGGTGCTGACATACACTCGCTTGCCGTCGGGCGCGGCAGCGACGCCCGCCGGCTTGCCTGGCACCGGAAGGGTCTCGACGACTTTGCCCGTTTGCATATCGACGATCGCAACCGTATCCGCCAACTGATTGCTGATATACGCAAAAGGCGCGGCAGCGACCGCAAACGGCAACAAAGACGCCGCGCCGAAGAGCGCCGCAAGGGAACGGAAGCGAAACCGCTGCATCTTTATTTTTCAGCCAAGGCTTTCAGATTGGTCAGACCGGTTTTCAGCACGTTATCTACGGCCTTATTAGCGACTTCTTCGTTCATTTCCGCTGGTGGATCATTGTTCATGTATGCGCGGTAATAGGCCGCCTTCCAGAAAACCCTCGCCTTGTCGGCGCCTTGCGCTTCGACGCCGATGGTGGCTGCATAGTCATGAACCGGCAATACCGGCACGTGTTCTTCCGCGCCAGCATGAGTGATTGTCTGCGCGGTGCTCATCTCGGTGATCTTATAGGAATAAGACATCTTCGCTTCGTCGTATTTTTTCAGCTCTTCGCTGATCGTGCCGCCGCTGACCAGGGTCAATACGCGAACCGCGCCTTTCTTGTTGCCTTCCTGATTGGCTACACTGCTGATGCCGGGATGCCAGGACATGTCACCGTAGTCCTTGATGATGCCCCAAACCTTTTCGGCCGGCGCATTGATCACGATTTCTTCATCGGTTTTTTGACGGACCGGGCCGTGCGCAAAGGCAAATGACGACATAAAGAACATCGCGGCCGGAATGCTGAACAACATTTTCTTCATGATAACTCCTGAGTGGGACGTTAATAAATAAACACTGCATTATATGATAATCCATCGTAGCAAGCACCCGTTTAAAATGACGGCGGATGCGCTACGCTTATCCACACCATCTCGAAATCAAGTTTCACGGTAATGACACACCCGGAGCGCAGGAACGATGAATCAGAATTATGGCAAGTTATTTTCAGCCAAATCCTGAGTAAGTCCGTAGTACAAGACTTTACCGATGGCCCTATCGCGATTATGCTTTAGCCAATTTGCATTGATAACCCCCATAGAACGGTCCATGCCGCCGCCAAAATCCAACTTAGCCTGCATCCTGCTGCCGCTTGCGCTTTGCGCGGCCGCTGCAGCAATGGCGAACACACTTCAGGCGGCAGCATCGCAAACGGCTGTCGATGCCGACGTTTCGGCGCGCCAGGGGCCGTTCACACTGGAGAGCGCAATCAATCTGGCGATCGAGCGGAATCCCGATCTGCACATCGCCAATGAGCGCATCGCCCAGGCCGAAGCCGCGATCGGCGAAAGTCTCGCCGCGTTTTATCCTCAAGTCAAGGCGCGCTTGAGTTACCGCTATTCCGATAATCCGGCGCAGGCATTCGGCATGATCGTCGCGCAGAGGCGTTTTTCTTTCACCCAGGACATCAACAATCCGGGCGGCGTGACCGATTTTCGTCCCGAAGTCGAGGCGACCTGGTCTTTATACCGAGGCGGACAGGATTATCAGCGCAGCAAAGTGGCCAATTTGAGCAAGGAAATTACCGAACTGGAGCTGTCGTCAGTCCGCAATAATTTGATTCTCGGCGTCACCGAAGGCTTTTATACTCTGCTGGTCGCCAAGGAAAATCAAACGATAGCGCATCGCGCGATCGACGCGGTGCAAAGTGAACTCACGGAAACCCGAAAGCGCCATGCCGCCGGCACGGCGTTGAAATCCGATGTGCTGTCGCTGGAGGTCCGCCTGGCCGCCGCCCGCGAAGTCGACATCCGTGCGCAAAATGCGATCGAGATGGCGCGCACGGTACTGAGGACACTGCTTGATCTTCCCGAAGACGACCCGCTCGAGCCTCGCATCGAGGCGGAACGCGAGCTGCCGGCTTTGCCGGCGTCGTTTGATGGCCTGCAAGCCCAGGCGCTGAATAACCGCCCGGAAACGCAAGTCGCGCAAAGACAACTTGAAACCCGGCAACTCGAACTCAAAATCGCCCAGGGCGAGCATTTGCCGCGCGTCGATGCCTATGTTAATTATGGTTTGAATGAGCGCTCGCCGGAGTTTTCGACCGCGCATCAAAATATCGGCTCCGGCATCATGGTCGAGATGGATTTATTTTCCGGCCTTGCAACGAATGCGCGCATCAGCAAGGCGGAAAGGCGGCTGGCCGAAGCGAATGCACAAATCCATAAAATCCAATTGCAAGTCAAACAGGATATAAAAACCGCCTACCTGGCACTGCAAGAAGCGCTACTGCAGGCCAAAGTCTCGCAAACCGCTGTCGCCGCTGCCGACGAAGCGTTTCGACTGGTCACCCTGCAACACCGGGCCGGAACCGTGACGGTAACCCGTTTCATCGAAAGCGAAGTCGCGCGCGATCAGGCGCAAACACAATGGCTAACCGCGCGCTATGACACGTTTCGCGCTGACGCGGCCTTGCAACGCGCACTCGGCGCTTGGCGTTAACCGAACCACAGGCAACCATCATTCATGCAAAAAAAATGGCTATGCTCGGCCGGCGCGCTGTTCGCCCTGCTTCTGCTAATAGTGTGGATGCTCGGCCTGATAGGCGGCGACAAAACCGAACCCGGCAACACTCCCCTGCCCGCGCAAGCCGCCACTACAAAAGAGACCGCGCGCGTCGAACGGCGAACGATCAAGGATGCGCAGCCCTGGCCCGGCACGGTCAGGGCGCTCAGCGAAGCGCGGATAGCACCGAAAATCAACGCCCGCATCCTGACCGTCGCCGTGCATGAAGGCGACCGGGTCAAACAAGGCGCCGTCCTAGCCCGACTCGATGCGGAACAGAATCGGGCGCTCGAACACGAAGCGGAGTCGCGCGCCGCCGCCGCGAGAGCCGAAGCAGCACGCGCGGCAACCGACCTGCTTCGGACACACGGCCTTTTCGAACAGGAAGCCGCAACCCGTGAAGCCTATGAGCGCGCCGAAACCAATGCACGCAAGGCGCAGGCCAGCGCCCAGGCTGCTGAGTACAGCGTGCGCGAAGCCGCGATACAACGCGGAGAAACCGTTTTACGCGCCCCCTTCGACGGCGTGATCGCCAAGCGTCTGCATGAACCGGGCGACATGGGGCTCTCGGGCGAACCGATCGTCATCTTGCAGAAAGAATCAGGGCTGCGTCTGGAAGCCTCGGTGCCGGCATCCTGCGCCAATCGTATCAAAATCGGCGATGCAGCCACCGTGCGCATCGACGCCTTGAAGACTTCGCTCAGTGCCCGGATCAACGAAATCGTGCCGGCCGCCGATCCCGACACCGGCACGGTTCTGATCAAGGCCGGCCTGCCAGAAATTCAGGGCTTACAGCCAGGCCTGTTTGGCTGGCTCGAACAGGCCTGCGGTATCGAGCATACGGCCCTGCTGATTCCGGCGGCGACACTACGGCGGATCGGCCAGATCGAGGTCGTGACCGTGCAGGACGGCGCAAAACTGAGCACTCGCCATGTGCGCTCAGGCTTTAGCCAGGGCGACCGTGTCGAAATTCTCTCCGGGGTGGATGAAGGCGAAACCGTAGTCATACAATGACAGCTCAGCAGAAACGCGGACTGAGCGCCGCGATCGTCCGAATCTTCACCGTCTCGCAGCTGTCGCCGATGCTGCTGATCGCGGCACTGATCGCGGGCGTTACCGCGCTGCAATTAACCCCGCGCGAGGAGGACCCGCAAATCGTGGTGCCAGTGATGGATGTAATGGTCGACTATCCCGGCGCTTCCGCCGAGGAAGTCGAAAAACTCGCCGCGACGCCGCTCGAAACGCTGCTGAAGCAGATCGAAGGCGTCGAGCATGTGTTCTCTGCGTCCCAGCCCGGCAAAGCGGTGGTTACGGTCGGCTATGAAGTCGGCGAGGACCCCGAGGACAGCCTGGTCAAAACCTGGAGCAAAGTGATGTCGCATCAGGACGAACTGCCGCCAGGCGTGCGAGGCTGGAGCATCAAGCCGGTCGATATCGACGACGTACCGATGCTGATGCTGACGCTATCCTCGCCGACCGGAAAGACCGACGCAATGGCGCTGCGCCGGATCGCGGACGAACTCCTGGCCAGTCTGCGCGGCGTCGATAATATAGCGAAGACCGAAGTGGTCGGCGGCGCGCGCCGGCAGGTAACCATTACTCCCGACACCGCCAAGATGACCGGCTACGATATAACGCTGCCGGACATTATCAAGGCACTCGCAGGCGCGAATATCCATATCCAGGCCGGACGCTACACAAACGGCAACCGCGAAACGATCCTCGAGGCAGGAACCTATTTCGAATCGGCAAGCGAGGTGGTCCAGACCGTGATCAAAACCGCCGGCGCCCGCCCCGTCTATCTCCGGGATATTGCCCGCATCACGGACGGAGAAGAGGACCGCGAGCACTACAGCCGGATCGGTTTCGGTCCGGCCGTCGCCAAGATGCGCACGGTCGGCCAAGCCGAAGGCCCGCGGGCAAAGCCCGGCGACGAACGCGAAATGGTCACGATCGCGCTGGCCAAGCGCAAGGGCAGCAATGCGGTACAGGTTTCTCACGACATTCTGGCGCGGGTCGCATCTCAACGGAGTCAATTGATCCTCGCCGACGTCGACATCACCGTCAGCCGCGATTACGGCGCCACCGCCGACCACAAGGTCAATGAATTGGTCAAACATCTCGGACTGGCGATTGCGATCATTTTGGTATTGCTCGCGCTGACGCTGGGCCCGAAGGAATCGATCATCGTCTGCATCGCGGTGCCGGTCACTTTCGCGATCACCCTGCTCTGCGACCTGATCTTCGGTTACACGATCAACCGCGTCACGCTGTTTGCGCTGATTCTGTCGCTGGGCCTGTTGGTCGATGATCCGATCGTCGATGTCGAAAACATCTTCCGCCATTTCAAACTGAAACGGGAAGCCCCGCTAGAAGCGTTGCTGTCTGCGGTCGATGAGGTCCGCCCGCCGACGATCGTGGCGACGTTGGCGGTAATGCTTGCGTTCATTCCGATGTTTTTTATCACCGGCATGATCGGCCCCTACCTCGCGCCGTTGGCGTTCAATATTCCGGTCGCGATGCTCATCTCATTGATCGTCGCGTTCACGATCACGCCGTGGGCGAGCTATCTGCTGCTGCGTGGCGAATACGGCAAGGACGAAGTCCCGTTCGACCTGAAAGCCTCGGCCGGCTACCGCTTTTACCGTAGCCTGCTGCAACCGTTGATCGCCTCGCCGAAGCGCAGCCGCCGGTTTCTGATCGCGGTCGGCATCGCCTTTCTGCTGGCGTCGCTACTCGCGGTCACGCGCGCGGTGCCGCTGAAACTGCTGCCTTTCGACAACAAAAACGAATTACAGATCGTGATCGACATGCCCGCCGGCAGCACGCTCGAAAACACCGATGCGGTCCTGCGCGCCCTGGGCCAATATCTCGCGACGGTCAATGAAGTAACAGATTATCAAAGCTATGCCGGCCTGGCCTCGCCGATCGATTTCAACGGCATGATCCGGCACTATTATCTGCGCGCCGGCAGCCATCAGGGCGATATCCGAATCAACCTGCTGCCGAAGGACGAGAGAGTGCAGCAGTCGCATCAGATCGCGATGCGCATCCGCGCCGACGTCGAACGCATCGGCCGGCACTATGGCGCGAAACTGAAGATCGTCGAATTGCCGCCAGGCCCACCGGTGCTATCGACCTTGGCTGCGGAAGTGTACGGTCCCGCCGATGCGAGTTACGACCAACTCGTCAAGATATCATGGGAAGTCAAACAGCGCTTTACCAAAATCGCCGGCGTCGTCGACATCGATGACCTGTCCGTGGCGCAGGGGCCAATCGCGCTGTTTCGGATCGACAAGCAAAAAGCCGAGCTGCTCGGCGTCAGTCCCGCCGCGATCGCGGAAACGCTCGGCGTGGCGTTGAGCGGCGGGGTCGCAGGCACCTTGCATGCGCCCGGCGAGCGGCTGGCGCTGGACATTCGTCTGCGTCTGCCGCGCGCCGAACGCTCGTCCTTGCCGGAACTGTTAAATACCAAGGTCAGAAGCAGCCAGGGCGCCTTGATTGCGCTGAACGAACTCGGCTCAGTCACCCCCGAATCCGGCGATCCGGTCATCCATCACAAGGATCTGCAACGCGTCGCCTATGTGATCGGAGACAGCGTCGGCCGCAGTCCGGTCGAGGCAATCATCGACCTATACGCGGGCTTCGGCGAACAGCCGTTACCTGACGGCTACCGCGCCGAATTGAGCGGCGAAGGCGAATGGAAGATTACGGCCCTTATCTTCCGCGATCTCGGCATTTCGTTCGGCGCCTCGCTGATCATGATCTATGTGCTGCTGGTCGTGCAGACCGGCTCGTTGAGTCTTCCCGCCATCATGATGATCGCGATCCCGCTGACGATTATCGGCATCATGCCGGGCTTCTGGCTGTTGAATATCCTATTCGCCGAAAATATCGCCGGCTTCACTGATTCGATCTATTTCACCGCGACCGCGATGGTCGGCATGATCGCGCTGGCCGGCATCGTGGTCAGAAACGGCATCATCCTGATCGATTTCATCGAACGGACGCGCGCGGGTAGCGACTCACCCAGCCTCGAAGACGCCCTGATCGAAGCTGGCGCCACCCGTATGCGGCCGATTTTCCTGACCGCCGGCGCCGCGATGTTCGGTTCGGTCGTGATCATCCTCGACCCGATTTTCTCAGGATTGGCATGGAGTTTCATCTTCGGCATCTTCGCCTCGACCGGATTTTCTCTATTCGTGATCCCGGTCGTTTACTTTCTACTTTACCGGCCCAAACCATTATAGGGTACGCATTAATGTCCTTCAGGGTACCACGTATCATTCTCACGCCGGACGGGGCATGTTGCCCCGTCCGTAACGTTTACCGAGCGTTTCCAAGTTTCAACATCGGCAAAACTTTGGGGACGGGGTTGAAAACCCCGTCCCGCTCAGGTACGCGATGCGTACTCTACAAAAACTTTGAACAAAACAAGCATTTAAATTTTTCATCGCGCCCGCTCTCATATAAACTAGGCAGGTTTTACACTCATGAGAAAAGAATGACCGCTCCAAATATTGGATTTATCAGTTTGGGTTGCCCGAAAGCGCTGGTCGACAGCGAGCGGATTTTAACCAAGCTGCGATCCGAAGGCTATACGATTTCGCCCACTTATAAAGACGCCGACCTGGTGGTCGTGAATACCTGCGGTTTTATCGACGCCGCGGTCGAAGAATCGCTGGACAGTATCGGCGAGGCACTCGCCGAAAACGGCCGGGTAATCGTGACCGGCTGCCTTGGTGCCCGCGAAGGCGAAATCCGCGCGAGACACCCCGAAGTCTTGAAAGTGACCGGCGCGCATGCGCTGGAAGAAGTGATCGCCTCGGTGCACGAATATCTGCCGCCGCCGCACGACCCCTTCACCAGCCTGGTGCCTCCGCAAGGCATCAAACTGACGCCGCGGCATTATGCCTATCTGAAGATCTCGGAAGGCTGCAATCACCGCTGCACCTTCTGCATCATCCCATCAATGCGCGGCGATCTGGTCAGCCGGCCGGTCGATGACGTGCTGCGCGAAGCCGAACGCCTGGCGCTGGCCGGTGTGAAGGAATTGCTGATCGTCTCGCAGGATACCAGTGCCTACGGCCTGGATTTGAAATATCAGGAATTCGACTGGAAAGGCCGCCAAGTGCGCACCCGCTTCTACGAGTTGGCTGAGGCGCTCAGCGAACTCGGCATATGGATACGGATGCACTATGTCTATCCTTATCCGCATGTCGATGAAGTAATTCCGTTGATGGCCGAAGGCAAAATCCTGCCTTACCTGGACATTCCGTTCCAGCATGCGAACAGCCGGATTCTGAAACTGATGAAACGCCCGGCGGCCACCCAGAACAATTTGGAACGCATCAAGGCCTGGCGCGCGATCTGCCCGGACATCACCTTGCGCAGCACCTTCATCGTCGGCTTTCCGGGCGAAACCGAGGAAGAGTTCGAGGAACTTCTGCAATTTTTGACCGAAGCGCAACTCGACCGCGTCGGCTGTTTCGCTTACTCGCCGGTCAAGGGCGCGGCCGCGAACGACTTGCCGAATGCGGTGCCGGAAGCGGTCAAGGAAGATCGTCTGGCCCGTTTCATGTCGCATCAGGCCGGGATTAGCGCCGCCCGCCTACAGCAACGGATCGGCAGGATCGAAACCGTCTTGATTGACGAAGTGGTCGAGGAAGGCGCGGTCGCGCGCAGCAAGGCCGATGCGCCGGAGATCGACGGCCAGGTCTTTATCGACGGCGCCACACACCTGAAGGTCGGCGATTGGGTGCAAGTCGAGCTGGAAGAAGCCGATGAATACGATTTATGGGGCCGTTTGGTATAACATACGCTGCGGAATCAGCGTTTGATCATGAGTTGAGGCTGCGATCGGCGGAGCCCTCCGATTCCGATCGGATCCAAACCGAGCCGCTCGCACCCTACTTTACATTTGCGTGAATTTACACGCTTCATGCCCAAGGAATTCATACACCATCATGTAAATCAATGCGGGATCGTTTTTTATGTCTGCTCAAATCATTTCATCACAAGATTTTTCAACGCCAGCCCGGATGGCCGTTTCCTTCCGCCTGATCCTGGCGCTGTATCTGATCATTCCGGTCTGCATCCTGCTCCAGTTGTTCGACGGCTGGTTCTGGCAGTATTTTCTGAAAGAAAATATGCCCAGCAACACCGGGCATTTCTTGCTATATCAAATTTTGTTCGGCACCCCGCACATCGTCGCCAGCGCGATTTTGTTATGCAGCAACGGCGATTATTTGAAGCTTTATAAACCCCGCATCTTCCGGATGACGCTCGCCCTCGCGGCCGTCTTCGGCATCGGCAGTCTGTTTCTGCCTTATTATGTGTTTTACGTCGCGGTCGCCGCCTGGACCGTCCTGCATGTGCTGAAACAGCAGCACGGCCTGGCGCGCGGGCTGTGCAAACTGCCGTCTCCGCATTTCTATGGCTTGCTTGGACTCAGCGTCGGTGCGGGATTGCTCATTTATCTCGGCATCTTTCTGCAAGCGAAACTGACGCCGGAACAAGTTGAATGGATCAAGCTCATTGCCGGCAATTTGTGCGTGCTGCTCGCGCTCGGCACCGTGTATTGCCAACGCCTGGTAGCGACCGCATTCGGCAAATGGTTTTTGTGGTCCAATACCCTGCTGGTATTGAGCAGTTATTATCTGTTCATTCAGCAATACTATTTTTTGGCGATCCTCGGCCCCCGGCTGGTGCATGATGCGACCGCCTATTTCTTTTACGTGACGCACGATTACAACCGCCACCATCAGCAGCCACAAAACTGGCTCTACCGTCAGGCCAAAAGCTGGCATGTGCACTGTTTCATCGTGCTGCCGGTGCTGTCTTTCGGCCTCGCTTTCATATTGCAAGCCTATGGCGACCAAGTGGTCAACTTTATTACCAACTACTGGTTCGGCATCGAGATTCGCAAGGCGGTCACCCTGGGCCTGTTGGGCTATCTGGGCCTGATGCACTACTACACCGAATCTTTCACCTGGAAACAGGACTCGCCGTACCGGCGTTACATTACATTCAGCAAATAAACGCTAAGCGAATACAATTTCTCCATGATAATAATCGACAATAAGGAATGAAATGAATAAGAAAATTTTAGTGTTTATAGCGGCATTATGTGTCGATTTGTCAGCATGCAGCGGAGAGAATAGTGATACCTACAAGGTTAAGCCTGTTTTCGTTAATAGTTGCATAAAACAGGAGAGCGCCACACGCTCTACAGAACAGGCGAGCGCTTACTGTAATTGCGTCGCCGATGCGGTTTTTGGCAATGGCGATATTTCCGATGAAACCAAAAATCTTATGCCTACCATGAACGATAAGGACAGTAAGCTCTACAAACAAAATGATGCCCCAGCTGTTAGGGGCGCGCTGATGTCTTGTTACACCACGAATTTTTATAAAAAGAAATAAGAGTGTTGAAGCGAGCTTACGACTACGAAAAAGCGGTGATTTTAAACATCTTGAAACAATTGCGGCGCAGTCGAGCGGCGTTTTTCAAGATAGTTACCGCAAGAATTACGCGGCTGTCTTCAAATTTTCTCGCATTGCCTTGTCGGAGTTGAGGGCAACAGCGCCGACCGGATTCCAGTTGCGTATGTCTTTTGACCAGCACTCCGGGTATTTGGCTTTGGCGGCAGCATAGATCCCGGCCCGTATAGCCAGGATGGACTTGTCCTGGCCACGGTGGCGGTGTGCCGGGCGCGATACGAAGCCTTCAGTTCTGCGGGCACGCCAGCAAAATCAAAGCCGCTTAATTGCGCGAAATGGCAACGCGTTATCGGAGGCCGTTGATTCCGGCAACGCATCTCCGACTTTATTCGTTCAGCGCAAAGCCGACCTTGATCGTGACCTGCCAGTGCGCGATCTTGCCGTTTTCGATTTGGCCGCGCGTTTCGACCACTTCGAACCAGCGCATGTTCTGAATCGTTTTCGAGGCGCGCGCAACCGCGTTCTCGATCGCGTCCTGCAAGCCGACGGTCGAAGAGCCGGTCAGCTCGATTTTCTTGTAGATATGATCGCTCATGAGGTTGCTCCTGTTTGTGAGTAATAAAGATCAAGAGTCGCTAAACGCTCGGGAGTTCCAATATCCATCCAGAACCCGTCATATTTCTGACCCGACACCCGCTGAAGGCCGATAGCCCGGCGCAGCAACGGACCGAGCTTGCTGACGCCCGCCGGCGTATCGGCGAATAGGGCCGGATCGTATATCCCGATGCCGCTGAAGGTAAAGGTCTCCTTGCCGTTTTCGATCACCCCGCCCTCGTCGTCCAGCCCGAAATCGCCCTGGGTATGATGCTCCGGATTATCGACCAGGATCAGATGCGCCAGATCGACCGGCACTCGATGCAAGGTTTCAAACGGAAAATCGGTCGCAATATCGCCGTTCACGACCAGGAACGGATCATCGCCCAATAACGGCAATGCATTGATGATGCCGCCGGCGGTTTCGAGCGCCTGTGCGCCTTCGGATGAATACTGGATGCGCGCGCCGTAGCGCTCGCCTACGCCGAGCGCGGCTTCGATCTGCGCGCCGAGGTGCGCGTGATTGATCACGATCTCGGTAAAGCCCGCGCCGACCAACTGGGCGATCGTATGTTCGATCAGCGCCTTGCCGGCCACCTTTAACAGCGGCTTTGGCGTGTGATCGGTCAACGGGCGCATTCTTTCGCCGCGACCCGCCGCGAGGATCATCGCTTTCATGCGGCGACCTCTTGCAACGGCAATACCTTCTCACGCAAAAACTCGCCGAATTCGGCAAATTCGGGGTAGGCATTGACCTGCGCGAGCACGTAGTTCAAGGTGCGTGGAATGTCTTTCAGATAGCCGGGCTTGCCGTCGCGCAGGTTCAAGCGCGCAAAGATGCCGATCGCTTTCAGATGGCGCTGCATGCCCATCCAGTCGAACCAGCGCCGGAACTGCTCCAGACTGCAATCGATCATTTGCGCGGCGAGCAGACGCCGGTAATAGCCGCTCATCCAGCCTTCGATCTGCTGCTCGGGCCAGGCGATGTAACAGTCCCTAAGCAGCGACACCAGATCATAGGTGACCGGGCCGATCACCGCGTCCTGAAAATCGAGCACGCCGGGCGAATTTGCCTCCAGCGCCATCAGATTGCGCGAATGATAATCCCGATGCACGCAGAACCGCGGCTGTTCCAGCGCGGAAGCGATCAGGCGCTCGTGCAGCGCAGCGCGAATGTCGGACGGCATCTCGATATCGAGCCGCTGCCCCAGGAACCACTCATCGAAAATGCCCAGTTCCCGGGTCAACAGCGCGTGATCGTAACTTGGCAAACCGCAGCTTGCGATCGATGTCCGGGTCTGTAAGCGGAACAGGCTATCCAGCGCGTCTCGGTACATCGCTCCGGCATTATCCGCCGTCACCCGGTCCAGAAAATCCACACTGCCGAAGTCTTCGAGCAGCAAATAGCCCTCCTCAAGATTTTGTGCAAAAATCTCGGGCACATGCACGGTGGCCGCCTTCAGAAAGTGGTTGACCTTAATGAAGGCCGCCACATTTTCTTTCTCGGGCGGCGCGTCCATCACGACAAACCGGCCTCCCGGTCCCTCGACCCTGAAATAGCGCCGGAAACTGGCGTCGCTGGAGGCCGGTTCGCAACGCGTTATCGTCATCAACAAGTCATGCCGAAGCCAGTCGAGCAGGCCCATGATGCGCAAATCTTCAATCATGATGATCCAGTTTAGATTAGTTTAATATGGTCAGAAAAATTAAGGTAAAATGTGAATCTGGCATTTTAGTCTATTTACGAAACGTTTCGCCACTGATACCCCAAAACTGCATGCATTTTTGCTTCTTCCTGTTTTTTTTCGCATTCCTGCTGACTCCGGGTTTTGCGGATGACACCGTCTGGAACTGCCATCAAGACAAAAACAGCAAGGAATGGGTTTGCACCGGCGAAAAAGCTTCTCCCGCCGACACCGGCGGCGAGCCGTTAGCGCAGCAACCCAAATCCATACCCCCCGCGCCGGCCGAGGTAAAGGAAACCGCAGTCAGCGAATCGGCGCCGGCGCCGATTCCGGAAATTAGAGCCGAAACCAAGGCTCAACCCAAGCCGGTTGCCGAAAAGCAAATCGTGGTCAAGCCGACCGTGCGCAAAGCCATCGCCGTCAAAGAAAATCTGCGCCAGGAAGACAACCGGCAAGCCGGCTGGCGCTGTAAAGCTGCGGAAGGCGGCGAGGACTGGAATTGCAACCTAACCGGCCCCGATCCGAAAGGGCGAACGCGCGTCGTCGCTGCCGAGGAAAACGGCTTCAGCCTACTTGAGCCGGCATTCGACTCGAATCAGGAACAAATCTTTGCCAATTTGGCGTCAAATCTTAAATACGATCCATGGTATCGCTGCAGCATCGAACCGACTGCAGCCCCCGCCTTTACGCCCGGCCGGTATCTGCGCGACGTATCGCCACTGGATGTAAATGCCGATTACGGCGAAGTCTTCGAAAATGAAATCAGCAGTTATAAAGGCAATGTCGAAATTACCCGCGCCGACCAGCACTCGATTTCAAACACCGCACAGTATGACAGCGTTTCGCAAACACTGGATCTGCAAGGCGAGGTGTATTATAACGAGGACAATTTGTCTATATACAGTAATTCCGCAAATCTGAAACTGGCGCAGGACCAGGCGGTTTTGAGAAACGTGCAGTTCATCAATCCGTCCGCCCCCCTCAGAGGCAGCGCCACCGCCGCTTACCGCGAAAGTCAAACGCTATTGCGCTACAAGGGCGTCGCCTACACCACTTGCCCTCCGGGCAACACGGATTGGGTCGTGCATGCGTCCGACCTAAAAGTGAATGACGCCACCGGCAAAGGCTCCGCCAAAAACGCCTGGGTCGAATTCAAAGGCGCACCGGTCTTTTACTCGCCATATTTGTCTTTTCCTACCGATGCCAGGCGCTTATCGGGCTTCCTGTCGCCTAATTACGGTAACACGCAACGCGGTGGCTTCAACATTTCGGTACCTTATTACTGGAACATTGCGCCGAACTATGATGCCCTCTTTAAACCTCGCTATTTGACCAAGCGCGGCTTACTATTGGGCAGCGAACTCAGGCTACTAACCCCCTACTCGAATAGCAAAGTCGACTTCGAGGTTATGCCTAACGACCAGCTTCTCAATAAAGCGCGTTTTTTGGGGTCGATCAAAAACACCAGCCAATTCGGTTCGTATATCCACTCAAATGTGGATCTGAATTATGTGTCGGACAAGCAATATTTCGGAGATCTCGGCAACGCGCTGAGCTTTCCGAATTTCAGTTTCGTCAAAAGCTCGGCCGATCTAGGCTACACCGATAAAAGCAAAGGCATCTCGTTGACAGGTCTTGTCGAGAACTATCAAACAATCGATCAAACCTTGACTAGCAATAGCCAACCTTATCGACGCCTGCCTCAAATCAAGCTCGATCTGGATCATGCTTTCAATTTTATGCCCCTTAATGCGGCTCTGGATGGCGAATACACCTATTTTCAACATCAAAGTCTTGTCAACGGCCAGCGTGTAAATATCAAACCTTCAATCAGCTCGCCTCTGCATTCGGAATGGGGTTTTTTAACACCCAAGGCTTCCCTCCAGTACACCGGTTATCAGCTCTCTGAAAAATCCACGACTGATCCATCGCAAAGCTGGCCTAGCACGGTTAGCCGAACCTTGCCGATTCTTTCTTTAGACAGCGGCATGACTTTCGAAAGAGATCTGGGCAATGCGGACTCGTCCCTGAAGCATACGATCGAACCACGCTTGTTTTATTTATACATACCTAGAAAGGACCAAACAGATATTCCCTTATTCGATACCTCTCGCTACGATTTATGGTTCAGCAATCTGTTCCGAGAAAACAGCTTCAGCGGTACCGACCGGCTCCAGGACGCCAATCAAATCACCGCAGCGCTGACGACCCGACTGATCGATCCTGCAAGCGGCCGTGAAAAATTGAAATTCAATATCGGGGAGATTATTTATTTCCAAAACCGCGAAGTAACCGCGCCAATCAGGATTCACTATCTGCCTAATTTCGTAACGGAACCCGCGGAAGGATTTCAAACTCCTGCCGAAACAGGCAGTTTTTCACCGCTGGTTGCCGAACTCAGCAGCGAATTTACCGACCACTGGTCCGGAGAAAGCGGCGTCCAATGGAACCCGCAGACCAATGAAATCGTCAGAAGCAAGGCAGTGCTGCATTTCGTAAATGAAACCGAGAAGATTCTGAACGTTGGCTTCAATTACCGGAAAGATAATCTGGTTGAACAAACCCTGATAAAAAACCGAGATATTTGGTTCGAATCCGCAAGGCAAAATAACTATAATCCGCTGACCGATCAGGCGGTAATCCACGGAAGAGACTTGGTGCAAAGCGATTTGAGTTTTCGCTGGCCGCTCCTCAAAAGCTGGTATGCGATCGGCCGCTGGCAATATTCCTGGCTTTATAATAATTCGCAGGAAACCTTTCTCGGTTTGGAAAAAGAAAATTGCTGCTGGCGTTTCCGGGTGATTGGACGCCGCTGGATTAATGGCGCCAATACGATTAATAGCCCGAATCAGCAGCTTGCCGAAGGCGTCAGCCAAACAGGCGTTTTCTTCCAGGTAGAACTCAAAGGTCTGACCGGGCTGGGTGAAAACCTTGACAAATTCTTTGAACAAAGCATTTACGGTTACCAAAGACCGGAAAAATGATCCACCGAACACTAATGAAACAATTCTTTATTGCTTTTTTTCTGCTGCATTTTCTGACGGGTACCACTGCCGCCCATGCCGAGATGCTCGATAATATCGTTGCCATAGTCGAGGATGACGTAGTATTGGAGCATGAACTGGAACAAGAGACTCACATGATCGCGCAGCGAATGCAGTCATCCAATGTCGTGATGCCGCCGGCCTCAACACTGCGCCATCAGGTGCTAGAAAAATTGATTGTCGACAAACTGCAAAAGCAGCTGGCCGAAAAAGCCGGCATCACGGTCAGCGATGAAATGCTGAACAGTTCGGTCGCCGAAATCGCTCATAATAACAATATGAGCCCTGATGAATTCAGAAACGAATTGATCAGCCAGGGCATGGCCTATAAAAGCTTTCTGGATAATCTGCGCAATGAAATCATGATCAATCAGTTGCGCGCACGCGAGATTGGCGCCCGCATCAAAGTGACCGACCGGGAAGTCGAACACTATCTCGAAACCCAGGGAAAAATCGGCGCCGATTCGGTACAATATCATTTGGGCCATATTCTGATCGCTCTCAAGGAGGGCGCTTCCGCCCCACAAATTCAAGCCGCCAAAAGCAAAGCCGACGACATCGTCGCCAAGCTGCGCAAAGGCCAGGATTTTACGCATACTGCGGTCAGCAATTCGGATGACGACAACGCACTGTCGGGAGGCGATTTGGGCTGGCGCAAACTTAACGACATCCCGACCATTTTTGTCGACGTCGCCGGCAAAATGAGTGCGGGTGAAGTGTCCGATCCGATACGCAGTCCCAGCGGCTTTCACATCATCAAAATGCTTGAGACGAAAGGCGCTGACAATCACATGGTCACCAAAACCGAAGTCCGGCACATTTTGATCAAGACCAACGAATTGATCGACGATAACGAAGCCAAAAAACGCTTGCTGGCGCTGAAGGAGCGCATAGCTGACGGCGACGACTTTGCCGCCCTCGCGCGCGCTCACTCGGATGATAAAGGTTCTGCCTTGAAAGGCGGTTCCTTGGGCAAGGTGAATCCCGGCGATCTCGTCAAAGAGTTTGAAGTCGCGATGAATGGGCTTGCAATCAAACAAATCAGCGACCCGGTGCAGACTCAATTCGGTTGGCACTTGATTCAGGTGCTGGATCGCGAAACCAAGGACAATAGCAGCGAGCACCAAAAAAATATGGCCCGGGAGGCGATACGCAAACGGAAAATCGAAGAAGAAACCGAGCTCTGGCTGCGTCGAATTCGCGATGAGGCCTATGTCGAAATCTTTGACAAGAGACTCTGATCGAGAACAGATGCATGAGCCCGATGCCGCTGATTTTTTGCCGTTGTTGACATAAACACTCCACGCGACCACTATTTTCCAGGATGAATAATACCGACAAACCCAGCCTGCCGACCGGATTGGATAACCGAATACAACAGATCGTCAATATCGAGGATCTCGGCAGTCAGAGAGCCTATCTGAAGAACTTAAGCGAAAAATCGGGCTTCGATTTCCTGGATTGCGCCGCTGCCCTGCTGTTTTTACTGCAAAACCCAGCGAACGTTCAGGTCGCAGCAATCGCTCCGCCCCATACACAGCGCTCCAGCGTCTTACGGCAAGCCATACCTCAAACCATAAAACTGGTGCGCTATCGACTCGATGTCGGCCGCCAACATCAAGTCACCGTTGAAGAACTCAAAAAAGTTTTGATTGAAGAATCAGGCGTCGATCAAAAAAATATCGCCAATATCGATATTCAGGAACTATACACGCTGATAGAATTACCCGATGAAATGCCGCCGGATATTTTCCAACATTTGAAATCGGTCGAGATCAACCGTCAAAAGCTGGACATTCGCAGGGTCAAAAACCGGCGCGCCAAAAAACACGGCAATCCTCGCTACGGGCGCCATCGTCAACAACTCGCCAAAGCGCAGCCCGAAACGGCCTGATTTTCCGGTAAAGATTGAATCCGTTTCTGTTGATTCTAGTGCATTTCCTCGGCGCTCCTCTGCTAGAACGAATTATGACAAAAACGACTGTCCCCTATTTAAGGTTCGAAACGTAAGTACAATGGCGATTGAATATATCGACACACCCGCAAAACTATCCGAAATTTGCGCGCGCATCAAAGCTGCGCCGTGGATCGCATTGGACACCGAATTTTTACGTGAAAAAACCTATTACCCAAAATTCTGCTTATTGCAGATCGCCACTCCTGACTGGGTGGCTTGCGTCGATCCGATTACTCTCGCCCAACTCGATGAGCTTTTTGATGTCTTATATGACGGCAGCATCATCAAAGTGCTGCATTCCAGCCGCCAGGATTTGGAAATATTTTATCAATTGACCGGGAAACTGCCCTCGCCGATCTTTGACACGCAGGTGGCCGCCCCTTTACTCGGTTATCAGGACAATCCGGGGTATGCGATGCTGGTTTCGCATCTCTTGAATGTAAACCTGAACAAGGCCCACACGCGCGCGGACTGGAGCAAACGCCCGCTCAGCGAAGCGGAAATTCAGTATGCCGCGGACGATGTGATCTATCTTTGCAAAATCTATCAACTCATGCGCGACAAGTTGAGCGCCTTGGGCCGTCTCGATTGGCTGCACCCCGATTTTTCTGAACTCTCCAATCCGGCACTTTATGAAGTCTTGCCGGAACACGCCTGGCGAAAAATCAAGGGTAAAAACAAGCTGACCGGCAAGCAGCTTTCGATTATTCAGGCACTCGCCGAATGGCGAGAAAGCGCCGCACAAAGCGAAAACCGGCCTAAAGGTTGGCTTATCCGCGATGAACTGCTGTTTGACATTGCAAAACTTCAGCCGGAAACGGTAGCCGATCTGTCACAAATCCGAGGGATTAATGAACGCACCGTTAGCCGTTATGGCTCCACCTTGTGCAAGATCATCAACGCGGCCAAAAACCGCCCGCCGATTCCCTTGCATGAAGATGGACGCCCCTCTAAGAAAACTCAACAACAGGAAGCGATCGTTGATCTCTTAACCGCGATCGTCAGGATCAGGGCCGAAGAAAACGCCTTGAATCCAAATATTCTTGCCACTCGAAAGGACTTGGAATCCTTACTGTTCAATAATGATGAAGGCGACTGCGCTTTGCTGCACGGATGGCGTTACAGCATGGCCGGCAAGGAACTGCTAGGAATTTTGCGGGGCGAATTGTTGCTCGGGATCAAAGAAGACAATCTTCAGATCATTGCCAGATAATGTTGGCAGTGCCGCTTGTTATAGCGAGACAAGGGATATAAAAAGTTTTGCGCTTATAAACCTCGCTTCGATTGCATTGTCGGATTACGGTAAATAAGTGCTTGGAAACATCAATCCGGAAGCAAGCTGATTTTTTGTTACTTCCAGATTGATTCAACAGTAAGGGAGTTGCTAGATCAGTTCCCCGAGCAGAACTTGGGCCATCTTTTTTTGTTCGGTGCTGCCTTTTTCAAGCACTTCAGCGACGATATCCTTGGCCGACTCATTATCTCCCATATCGCGATATGCCTTTGCCAGATCCAGTTTGGTCTCCAGTTCATCCATATCTGTCAGATCGGAAACTCCGGAGATTTCAGCCTGATCATCCTCTGACTCGTCAGCTCCTAGCGAAGAAAAGTCAAAGTCAAAGTTAAACTCGTCGGAAAAAGCATTTTCCTGCTGATCATCCGCAGATTCTGCCTTCAAATCGAATTGATCGATTGCGAATGCTCCGGCATCTTCCTTGCTTTCCGCAGCCTCGGAAATGCCTGGCTTGAAATCAAAAGACTCAAGGTCAAAGTCATTTTTATCCGCCGAGTGATTATCCTTTAACAGGGCATCAGCACCCGCTTCATCGGTGGAGAACTGACCGAGATCGAAATCGATACTCTGGTTGTTCTGTTGTTCGCCTTCATCGGCCGCAGCGTCCAACGTAAAGCCGGCCAGATCGAAATCGGCAAAGCTGTTATCGGCATTCGCCGGTTCCGGCTCGACATCATCCTTAAAAGAAGTATTGAATGCAGCCGGATCAAAATCAGCGTCGAACTGCGCATCGTAATCATCTTGCCGAGACAGATCCTGCTTGGCCAAATTGATCGATCCAGGCTCGCCGGCAATGAGATTGCCCTCACTTGGCGCCAGTTGTGATTCTGATGAAAACAATGACGAATCAGGGCAAATTTCTTGCCCCATTTCACTCACCTTTTCCCAGAAAACTGTGTCCTTGCTTTTACCGCCAGCAGCTAATTCTTTTGCAAACGCTTCGAAACCAGCCTTGTCTTCACCTGCATAGTAGATTTCAAGCAACTTCAGCTTGCACTCGTCACGATCGGGGTGGCTCTCGATCGCGTTACGCATCAGTTCTTCGGCCTGTTGGTAGCGGCCATAAGCCAGATAAACATCCGCTTCGGAGATTGGATCGATCTCGCCCTGATCATTATCAAAAGCGTCAAAATCGCTAGGCGTGAACTCGCTCAGAAAAGAACTCTCGCCAACCGGATTGGTATCGTAGGCGGTATTTTCATTCAACACAGGAATCGAAAAACCTGAGTCGGTTTCCGGGGCCTTATAAATGATAGACGGCGAAAACATGCTCTCGGTATTCAGCGAGGCTTCGCTTATACTTTTGCGTTTCCGCCACCAGAAAAATCCCAATATCGAAAAAATAGCCGCGCCGGCCCCGCCGATCAGTCCCAAAGGCAACGGCTCCTCTATCGGTTCGGGCGCAGGCGCAGGGCGGCTGACCGGTTTTTTAACAGAGGCAGGTTTTCCCGCTTGTGCAGGCGCAGGGTTGGCCGTTTGCTCAGACACCGCCGATTGAGGTGCTTGCTCAGGCGCGGGCTGCGGCACTGATTGCGTTTGCGCAGACGGCTGCTGCACCACCGGAGCAGGCTGGGCTTGTGGCAAGGCCTCAGTTGGCTGAACTGGGGTTACGGCAGAATCAGTCGCCGATTTAGGCACCTGTTCAGCCTGAGTTTGTACTGCGGCCAATTGCTGCTCTTTTATCGTCAACAAAGCCTGCATTTTCGCCAACTGCTGCTCCAGCGCCGCCACTCTTGCCAGCATTTCTTCATTTGCTTTGGCGCCAGCTGCTGCCGCTTCCGACTCCGCGTTGCCGGAATCGGATTTAGCCGCATTCTGTTCCTGTCCAGGAGTAATGACCGCTTTTTCGGCAACCGTCGCTTCGGCAGGCGCAGCCAATGTCAACTGATTCTCGATCGGTTTTTCAGTCGGCGCCGCTTCTTTCTGAACTGCCTTGGCCACTTCCTCAGTGGAAACAGGTTGCGAATGGCTTTTCCAGGCTTCGTTCTGACGATTGAACTCAGCCAAAGCATCCTGATGCGATAATTTGACGACGGTTTCGCGATCAGGAATCTTGATTTTAACTCTCGCCAGCAAGGCATTCACATTGTCTTTGTAGAATGCACCCGGATTGGCCTGATAAATCGCGACCATCATTTGCTCGACCGAAACCTTATACGGCTTGCTCGCCTTCTCGGCTATGCCCCACAGCGTATCATTCTTCCGGGTCGGTCCGTAAATCCCTTTTACGATGTCATCTTTGCGGGCTTGGCGCACAGTTCTTGGCTCTGAAGCGGAAACTGGAGCCTCCGGACGCGGCTCTGGCGTATAGTACGTGGATGCAGGCGGCGCGGAGACAGCCGGCGTACTGGCAATCGTCTCGGGAACTCGCATGATGGGGACAGTCGGCTGTGCATAGGCGGCCGGCGGATCAACAAGCAAAGAAAACTTGCGGTAGGACGTGCCTTTCGGCCAGGTAACTTGTAGCAACAGGTCTAAAACCGGTTCTTTTAACGCTTCTCGCGATCTGACCTTGATCACTGCCGAGCCGTCGGCGCGCACCGCCGGCTCGAAGCTGATGTTTGACAGGAAATAGGACCATGGCACGCCGCGTTCATCAAATTTATCGGGAGGCGCAAGACCGACCTTTACGTCGGAAATTCGCTCGCCCGCCGACAACATCAAGGAAATCTCGGCATCCAAATTTTGATTGAGGGCCGAATGCAATTTAATTTCTCCTATCCCTAACGGATAGGCGCCCGTCGGAGCCAACAACGACAATACCGCTAAAGTCCTGGTCAAATTGCTCACGTTACTCTCTTTCACAATAATTACCTCGGTCTATCGCCGCGAACAGTTGAAATACACAGTAAAGCTTAGACTAGATGTAATTTTTTACTAGCACCTCGGCGATTTGTACGCTGTTCAGCGCGGCACCCTTGCGCACGTTATCGCCGACCACCCACAGGTCGAGTCCCAACGGATGCGAAATGTCTTCCCGAATACGGCCGACGAACACTTCGTCATGGCCTGACGACTCGGTCACCGCGGTCGGCCAGCCGCCGTTTTTGCGTTCGTCAACGACCTTTACCCCCGGCGCATGCGCGAGCAGTTCCCTGACTTTCTCGACGCTGATTTTGTGACGGGTTTCAATATGCACCGCTTCGGAATGGCCGTAGAAAACCGGCACGCGAACCGCGGTTGCATTGACCTTGACAGATGTGTCGCCGAGAATTTTCTGAGTTTCCCAGACCATCTTCATTTCTTCTTTCGTGTAGCCATTGTCCATAAACACATCGATCTGCGGCAGCACATTAAAGGCGATCTGCTTCGGATAAACCTTGCTCTCGATCGGCTGGCCGTTCAACAGTCTCGCCGTTTGGCCCGCGACTTCATCGATGCCTTTTTTACCAGTGCCGGAAACGGCCTGATAAGTACAGATGTTAATCCGGTCGATGCCGGCCGCATCGTAAATCGGCTTTAAGGCAACTAACATCTGAATTGTAGAGCAATTCGGATTCGCGATGATGCCACGGTTTTTATAGTCGGCAATTTTTTCCGGATTGACTTCCGGCACGACCAACGGGATATCGTCGTCATAGCGAAAATGCGAGGTATTGTCGACAACGATGCAACCGGCCGCTGCCGCCTTTGGCGCGTATTCGGCGGACACCGAGCCACCGGCCGAAAACAGGCCGATCTGCGCCTTTGAAAAATCGAAGGTCGCCAGATCCTCGACCTTTAACGAGCCGCCCTTGAACGGAATGCGTTTGCCGACCGACTTGCTGCTGGCCAGCGCATACACTTCGCCGACCGGAAAATTGCGCTCTTCAAGTATCGACAGCATCGCTTCGCCGACGGCACCGGTCGCGCCAACCACTGCAACGTTATAAACTTTTGACATTAAACAACCCTTGGAAAACAGCCGACGCGCGGCTCATTCTGAAATGAAACGAAAGCGGATGAAGCCGTCTCGGTTCCATCCGCGATTGACAAGGCCCGGAATCAGCCCGCGAACAACCAAGGCGCGCGCTTGGCGCGTTTGGCTTCATAGTCTCTGATCTTGTCCGCATGTTGCAAAGACAAGGCAATATCGTCAAGCCCATTCAACAAACGGTATTTCCGCGCTTGATCAACATCGAACCGAATCACCCGGCCGGCCGGCGTGGTGATCGTTTGCGCGGCCAGATCGATCGCCAATCGGTAGCCGGGAACCAGTTCCTGGAACAGGCTATCGACTTCAGCGGCCGGTAACGCGATCGGCAACAGTCCGTTCTTGAAGCAGTTGTTATAAAAAATGTCCGCGAAGCTGGGCGCGATAATTGCGCGGAAGCCATAGTCTTCCAAAGCCCAAGGCGCATGTTCGCGCGACGAACCACAGCCGAAATTTTCGCGGGTCAGCAGGATTTCCGAACCTTGGTAGTCCGGCTGATTCAAAATGAAATGCTCGTTCAACGGCCGCTCGGAGCAATCCATGTCCGGCTCGCCGCGATCCAGGTAACGCCACTCGTCGAACAAGTAAGGACCGAAACCGGAACGGCGAATCGATTTTAAAAACTGTTTCGGAATGATCGCATCGGTGTCGATATTGGCGCGATCAATCGGCGCAACCAGCCCTGTTATTTGCGTAAACGCTCTCATTGACGTACCTCCCAAGTACTCACATCGACAAAATGACCCGCAATCGCGGCCGCTGCAGCCATCTCCGGACTAACCAGATGCGTACGTCCGCCATAACCTTGCCTGCCCTCGAAATTGCGGTTCGAGGTTGACGCGCAACGTTCGCCCGGCTCCAGTCGATCCGCGTTCATCGCCAGACACATCGAACAGCCGGGATCGCGCCATTCAAAGCCCGCATCGGTAAAGATTTTGTCCAGACCTTCCGCTTCGGCCTGATGCTTGACCAGACCGGAACCCGGAACGACCAGCGCCAGCTTGATGTTCGACGCCAGTTTCTTGCCTTTCGCCACCGCAGCCGCCGCGCGCAAATCCTCAATACGGGAGTTGGTGCAGGAGCCGATGAAAATCTTGTCGAGCTTGATGTCGGTAATCGCCTGGCCGGGCTTCAGATCCATATATTTCAAGGCCTGAATCATGCTTTGCTTCTTGGTCGCATCCGCTTCGAGCGCAGGATCGGGCACCTTGTCATCGACCGCCACCACCAGTTCCGGCGAAGTACCCCAGGTCACCTGCGGCCTGATCGAGGCTGCGTCGATGTCGATTGTCTTATCGAACACCGCATCCGGATCCGAATGCAGGTTCTGCCACACCCGTTCGGCCATGAACCAGTCGTTGCCTTTCGGCGAATAAGGACGGTCGCGGTAATAGTCGATCGTCACATCGTCGACACCTATCAGACCCGCGCGTGCGCCGGCTTCGATCGCCATGTTGCAGATCGTCATGCGGCCTTCCATCGACAAGGCGCGGATCGCCTCGCCGGCAAATTCGATCGTATAACCGTTGCCGCCGGCGGTACCGATCTTGCCGATGATCGCTAGCACGATGTCTTTCGCAGTCACGCCGGGCCCGGTCTTGCCGTTGACCCGGATCAGCATGTTTTTGGCTTTTTTCTGCACCAGGCATTGCGTCGCCAACACGTGTTCGACTTCGGAAGTGCCGATGCCGAACGCCAGCGCCCCGGAGGCGCCGTGCGTGGAGGTATGCGAATCGCCGCAAACAATGGTCATACCCGGCAAGGTCGCGCCCTGTTCAGGACCGATCACATGCACGATGCCTTGACGCACGTCGGCCATGTCGAATTCGGTGATGCCGAATTCGGCGCAGTTCTTTTCGAGGGTTTCGACCTGCAACCGGGAAACCGGATCGGCGATGCCTTTGTCGCGGTCGGTGGTCGGCACGTTATGATCGGCCACCGCCAGGTTTCTATCGGTGCACCACGGTTTGCGCCCGCTCAGGCGCAGTCCTTCGAAAGCCTGCGGCGACGTGACCTCATGCACCAATTGGCGGTCGATATAAATCAATGAAGAGCCGTCGTCCTCGGTATGGACGACATGATCTTCCCATAATTTGTCATATAATGTTTTACCCGGCATAGCTCTTAATTTATGGTTAAGCCGATCGTTCGGCAAGATTGAATGTTATGTGAATCTATTCCAATACAGCAAACAGTTTGGCGGTGATTTGCCCGACATCGCCGACGCCGGCAATCGTCGCGAATTTAGCGGTTTGACCCTCGGCGGAATAATAGCCGACCAACGGCTTGGTCTGATCATGGTAAACCTGCAAACGCTTGCGGACCGTTTCTTCCTTGTCGTCATCGCGCTGAATCAGCGCTTCACCGGTCACATCATCGACGCCCTCGACTTTCGGCGGATTGAATATGACATGGTAACTGCGCCCCGAACCAGGATGCACTCGCCGTCCGGCCATGCGCTTGACGATTTCCTCATCGTCAACAGCAATTTCAACGACATGGCTAATATCAATGCCCATCGCCTTCAAACCTTCCGCCTGCGCAATCGTGCGTGGAAAACCGTCGAGCAAAAAACCGTTCGCGCAATCGTCCTGGGCGATGCGCTCCTTGATCAATCCCAAAATGATGTCGTCAGACACCAAACCGCCCGCATCCATCACTTTTTTGGCTTCAATCCCCAAAGGCGTACCCGCTCTCACCGCAGCGCGCAGCATGTCGCCGGTCGAAATCTGGGGAATACCGTATTTTTGAGTAATGAATTGTGCCTGAGTTCCCTTACCGGAACCCGGACTCCCTAACAGGATGATGCGCATGAAATAACTCCCGGTTTTTGCGTCGTTAAAAAGGCTTCCCAATAAGAAGCTTGACCGCATATTCTATAACAGTTCAGTCTTAAACTGTTGTAAAATTTGAGGACTTTACATTTCAGCAACCCGATCGCCACAAGAAACTTGACAAAAATCTCTCAGCGTAGAGACTAAACACTTCCTCAATAAAAGAGACCCCCTTCCTTGAACGAATTACCCCTCGGCATACTATGGGGCTTGCTTGCCCTGATGCTCGTTTTATCCTCGTTTTTTTCCGGCTCCGAAACCGCATTGATGATGCTGAACCGGTACCGGCTAAAGCATCTGGTCAAATTGCATCATAAAGGCGCCACCAAGGCACATAATTTGCTGCAACGTCCCGACCGCCTGATCAGCCTGATTCTGCTCGGCAACGTGTTTGTGAACATTGCGGCCTCCTCGATCACAACAGTTCTCGCTATCCGGCTCTATGGCGAAGACGAATCGATCATTACGATTGCGGCCGTGCTGTTGACGATCGTGGTTTTGATTTTTTCCGAAGTCACGCCGAAAACCCTGGCCGCAGTCAAGCCGGAAATGCTGGCGTTTCCAGCAGCCTGGATTTATGTCCCGCTCTTGAAAGCGGCCTATCCCATGGTGTTGAGCATCAACCTGACCGCCAACCTGCTGCTCAGGATGGTCGGCGTCCGGGTGAGTAAAAACAACCATGAAACGTTGAACAAGGAAGAACTCCGCAGCATTGTGACGGAAGCGGAAAGCCTGATTCCCTCGCGCTATCAAAAAATGCTGCTCGGCATTCTCGATCTCGAATCGGCGACGGTCGAAGACATCATGACGCCGCGCAATGAAATTTACGGCATCGATCTGGAACTACCGATCGAAGAGATCATCCTCCAAATCAAAAACAGTCCTCACACCCGTTTGCCGGTCTATAAAAAAAGCATCGACCGGGTGGTCGGCTTTTTGCATCTGCGAAATGTGCTGCTAAAGATCAATCAGGACAACTTCGATAAATCCATGCTGTTGAATGCACTAACCAAACCGGCATTCATTCCGGACAGCACGCCCATTCATGAGCAAATTCAGCATTTCAAGATCGAAAAACTGCGGATCGGGCTGGTCGTGGATGAATACGGCGATGTGCAGGGACTCGTGACGCTCGATGATTTGTTGCAGGAAATCGTCGGTGGGCTAGTCACTGATGAAGTCACCTTCAGAAAACAGGCTGACGGCAGTTATTTGGTCGATGCCGGCATCACCGTCCGGGAATTGAACCGGCTGATGCAATGGGAACTCCCGACGGAAGGCCCCAAAACGCTGAACGGCTTGATCATCGAATTCATGGAAACCATCCCCGAGGCAGGCACCGGCATCAAGCTGCACGGTTACCCGCTGGAGATCATCAAACGCGACCAGAGTTCGGTCAAATTGGTCAAATTTTTGCCCGGCTGATAAAACCCCGGATTACTCTCTGCCGGCCAAAAACGGCACGAAAGTGACCGGCTCCAGTTCTTCGACTTCATAGCCGTCCACGGTTCTGAACACCCGCTGCAATTCCTGTCGCCCGCCGCGGCCGATCGGAATGATCATCACACCGCCGACCGCCATTTGTTCGAGCAGCATTTCGGGGATTTCGGACGGTGCCGCAGCGACCAGAATCCCGTCATAAGGCGCATGTTCGGGCCAGCCCCAGCCGCCATCGCTATGCTGATAGCTGATATTTTTCAGTTTCAGGCTCCACAGATGATCCTTCGCCTTCTTCTGCAACGGCATGATGCGTTCGACCGTGTACACATGCCCGACCAACTGCGCCAGAATCGCGGTCTGGTAGCCGCAGCCGGTGCCGATTTCGAGTACCTTGCCGAGACCGCCGAATTCGAGCAGCAACTCGGTCATCTTGGCGACGATATAAGGCTGCGAAATGGTCTGATTGAACCCGATCGGCAGCGCGGTATCTTCATAGGCGCGACTGGACAACGCTTCATCGACGAAAATATGCCGCGGCGTACGGCCCATCACATCGAGAACTTTATTACTGGTGATGCCCTGAGCGAGCAACCGGCGAGTCATCCGCTCCCTCGTTCGCCGAGAGGTCATGCCGATACCTTGTAGGGTTGGATTCATGCGCTGGTTTCCTCCGAAAGCCAAGTCCTGATCGTATTGACCCTATCATACCAGGTCAAATCCAGTTGCAACGGCGTAATCGAAACATAGCCCGTGCTCACCGCATCGAAATCGGTGCCGGGCCCCGCATCTTGTTCCGCACCCGGCGGCCCGATCCAATAGATCTTGCGCCCGCGCGGATCACTCTGTTTGATCACCGGTTCCGACTTGTGCCGCAGGCCCAGACGGGTCGCCCGATAGCCCTTCAGATCCGCGAGTGCGACATCCGGCACGTTCACATTCAGCAAGGTATCCTGCGATAAGGGTTTCGCGAGCAAACGTTTCAACAACACGACCGCGACCTCTGCCGCAGTCTCGAAATGTTTCGGCTCTTCGTTACAGACCAACGAAATCGCCACCGCCGGCAAGCCCAAAAACCGGCCTTCGGTCGCCGCGGCAACCGTACCCGAATACAGCACATCATCGCCCAAATTCGCTCCATGGTTGATCCCAGCAAACACCATGTCAGGCTCCGGCTCCAACAGGCCTGTAATCGCCAGATGCACGCAATCGGTCGGTGTGCCGTCGACCTTGATGAAACCGTTGTCGGCCGCGTGGACCCGGAGCGGCATGTCCAGGGTCAACGAATTACTGGCTGCGCTACGATTCCGATCGGGCGCCACGACCGAAATATCGGCGTAGGGACGCAAGGCCTCGGCCAGCGCGGCAAGGCCTTCGGCCAGATAGCCATCGTCATTACTCAACAAAATATGCATTTATCGTTCGCTCTAAAGAGGAATTCGCTATAAAATCCTGAAATATTAGCAACAATGCCCCACAAAATCAGCTTTCGTGACAAAAAAAATCCAGGATTCCGCGGACAGTGAGCTGTTTCGTCTTGCCATCGGCACAGTACGCGCGATAAAAGACGACAAAATAGCCCTAGCGAAAGCAGAAAAACCGAAACCCTACCCGAAAAACAAGCCGGTCGAGATCGAAAATCGGCTTGTCGAACATCACGTTTACGACCTGGACACGGTCAGCATCGAAGACCGGCTCAGCTATATCGCGCCGGGCCTTCAAAAAAACGTGCTCGTCAAGATGCGCAAGGGCCAGTTCGGCCTGGATGCCGAAATCGACCTGCACGGACTGACCAGCGCCGAAGCGAAGCGGCAACTCCTGGTTTTTTTGCATCATGCGGTGATCGACGGCTGCCGCTGCGTATTGCTGGTTCACGGTAAAGGCTATCGCTCGCAAGACAACCTGCCGGTCCTGAAAAACAGCCTGAATCTCTGGCTGCGCCAGCATCAGGACGTATTGGCGTTTTGCTCGGCCAAGCCCAGAGACGGCGGCGCCGGCGCGGTGTTGGTGCTGTTGCGGCTGGCGGAAAAATTCGCTAAAAAAGACGAAGCCGATTGGGACTATTAATCATCCCAATCGATCACCTCCCTGAGCAGCGCGGTCGCATAACTCCCGGCGGGCAGAGAAAAGCTCAGGTGTAATTGGTCATCTGCAAACCGCCATGCCAGATCCGGCACATTGACGCGCAACGGCCGCCGCTCGATTTCGACGCCGCTGTTTTGTAGCCCCCGGACCAACTCGGAAAAGCGCTCGATCGCCTCCATTTCCAACGCCAACGCCTCGCCAGACACGCCACTATCGCCCTGCCCCCATAACACGCCGGTCGGATGAATCGCGCCGGCTGAAACGCGTCCGGCAATGTCCTGATCCTGTGCATCGGCCTTAAAGCGGCTGTGCGATTTATCAAACATATATACATCGCCCGGCAATGGCCGATTCCAATTTTGTGCCGCGACTCTGGCCGCCAGCAGTTGATTGAATAAAAACGAGCGGGCCGCCGACAGATAGATACCGCGCAACTCACGGCTGACCTTCTTCCCCTGAAACAGCCTCAACGCCTGCTCGACATTGCGCCCCTGATGTCCGAAACGCTGCGCGCCGAAATAATTGGCGATGCCTTGGGCCTTGATCGCGGCTAACCGGGCATCCGCTTTATCCCGATCTCCCCGCCAATCTCTGACCAGCAACTGGAATCGATTACCGGCCAAAACGCCCCGCTGCAATTTGCGCGCATGACGGACAACCTGAAGCACTTCGATCGAAGCCGATGCGAACACCGCCCAATCCGGGTCCGGCTTGCCCGGCAGCCAGACGCTGAACCATTGCGTGGTGACCGCATGGCGGTCCTTTAGCCCCGCAAAACCGATATCGCGCTGCCTGATCTCCGCAAAACGAGCCAGTTGCCGCGCCACATACTCGGTATTCTCGCCGGTCTTACGAATCTGTAAAAAAGCATGCTCGCCCGCGCCGGATGGCTCGAACCCCAGGGTTTCCTCGACGATGAAGTCTTCGGGCAGAACGCGGATCTTGCCGCCCCCCGAGGGACCGCCGTAAACATAAGGCCAAACAGGAAGCGAAAATGACGTCATTTCAAATCAATGATCAAGTGAATAAGCGTTTCTCTAAGAGCGCCAAGATAGCAACATTGATGCGAATTGTCGATTCGACGGAGACTTGGCGAGAACCGAAAAAGGAAATTTTCCTACTTCTATAAATACCCCGCCATGGAATAATACGCGCTCTTTTAGCCTTATCCCGATTTTTTTGATTGATGAAAAAGCACAATATCTTCCTGGCCTTAACGATCTTGTTCCCTTTGGCGCAAGCCGCCGATAATAAGCCCGAAGACGCGCCCGCGAAACTCGACGCTTTCGAACTTCCCGAAGTCGAAGTAGTCAGTGATACGCCTCTTGGCGCTACCGGTTTGGCGCGCGAGAAAGTGTCCGGCAATGTGCAATCGGCCGAAGACGAAGACATCCATCGCCACGAAGCGCTCGATTTATCCGACTTCATGCGGCGGAATCTGGCCGGCGTCAATATCAACGACAATCAGAACAACCCTTTCCAACCCGACATCACCTACCGCGGCTACAATGTGTCGCCTTTGCTCGGCACCCCGATTGGGCTTTCGGTTTATCAGGATGGCGTGCGCGTCAACGAAGCGTTCGGCGATACGGTCAATTGGGATTTGATTCCCCAGAACGCGATCGCCAATATCGACTTGATCCCAGGCTCCAATCCGCTGTTCGGGCTGAATACTTTGGGCGGCGCCTTGTCGGTACGCACCAAGAGCGGTTTCAGCCATGCCGGCAGCCGGGCTCAAGCCTACGGCGGCTCGTTCGGGCGCAAGGCGTTCGAGGCGGAACACGGCGGTTATAAAGACAATTTCGACTGGTTTTTTGCCGGCAATATTTTCGAAGACGACGGCTGGCGGCCGTTTACGCATAGCGCATTGCATCAGGCTTTCGGCAAAGTCGGCTGGGAAAACGAGAATACCGACCTCGACCTGAGCTTCACATTTGCCAATAATAAATTGAATGGCGTCGGGCCGGTGCCGACGAGTGAACTCGATCAGAACCGCCGGGCAATCTATACCGCACCCGACACCACCGAAAATACCCTGTATTTTTTCAACCTGAAAGGCGAGCACCAGTTTAGCAAGACTCTGATTCTGGCTGGAAATGCCTATTATCGGGGTAACACCACGAATTCGGTGAACAGCAACACCGGCAATCTGGATGAAACCTGCGACACCTTTAACGAATGTATTGCGAGCGGTACCGCACCGGCTTCGAATATCGCGAACCGTATCGTGCAGGACGGCGCGGGCATCAATGTCCAGGTCACCTCGACGCAGCCGATTTTTACTCACGAAAATCAATTCACGCTCGGCAGCGGCTACAACGCCAGTCGAACCCATTTTACCCAGGCGGGCCAGGATGCGATTTTCAGCCCGAGCCATGCGACGATAGGCACGACGCCGTTCGGCACCGAAGTGAATATCAACGGCGAAAACGAATATATCAACGCGTTTGCAACCGATACGTTCTCGGTTTTCCCCTGGCTGCATCTGAACGCATCGGCGGGCTGGAACCAAGCCAACGTCGTACTGCGCGACAATATCGGCACCGCATTGAACGGCGACCATACTTTCGACCGGCTCAATCCGTCGGCGGGCTTCACCGTGAATCCGTTAAAAGCGCTCGACCTCAAAACACCATTACAAGAGCTGACCTTTTACGGCAATTACAACGAAGGCTTCCGCGCGCCGACGCCGATTGAACTGAGTTGCGCCGACCCGAATGCCCCCTGTTCGCTGCCCAACAGTTTTACCGCCGATCCGCCGCTCAAGCCGGTCGTGTCCAAAACGTTCGAAGCCGGCGTGCGCGGCAAATTCAACAACGCCTTGCAGTGGCGCATGGCGTTGTACCGCTCACGGCTGAATGACGACATTTTGTTCATCAACGCGCCCGGCAGCGTGGTCGCCGGTTATTTTCAGAATGTCGGCGTGACCCAACGGCAAGGCGGCGAACTCGGTCTGAATGGCGTCTGGAAAAAACTGAATTGGTTTCTGAATTACAGTTTCGTCGATGCCACCTACCGTACCGCAGAAACTCTCAACAATGCGGTAGGGCCGATCAACGTCAAACCCGGCGATCGTATTCCGAGCATTCCGCAGCAGACCGTCAAGCTCGGCGCCGAATATGAAATTCTTAACGGCTGGTTTTTCGGCGGCGACCTGCAATACGTCTCTAGCCAATATCTGCGCGGCGACGACAATAATCAGTATTCCAAAGTCAACGAATACGCGATCGTGAATTTGAACACCCGCTATGCGGTGACCCAAAACGTCGAACTGTTCGCGATGGCACGCAACGTGTTTGATGCGAACTACGCAAGTTACGGTGTCGTAAACCGGAATTTTTTCAAGAACGGCAACCCCGAAGCCTTTTTGGGGCCGGGCGCGCCAATCTCCGGTTGGGCCGGCATCCGCGTCAAATTCGAATGAATTAGATCACCCTCAATTCGATCGCAATACGCGCCAGTTCGGCAACGGTATTCACGTTTAATTTTGTCTTGATCTGCGTGCTGTAATTGGCCACGGTCTTGACGCCGAGACATAATTCGCCGGCCGCTTCGTGCGTAGTCATACCTTTCGCGAGCAGCCGGAATACATCGAATTCTTTTGGAGTCAGCGCAGCAAGCAGGGTCTGATGGCAGTTTTCTTGGACTTTCGGCGAACGCGCCGCGATTAAACCGGCCTCGATATAAGTCTTGCCGTCGGCGATTTCCCGCACCGCCGTGATCAGAATCCCCGGCGCACTGTTTTTGGTGATGTAACCCTTCGCCCCTGCCGCCATCGCCCGGTCGACATAGACTTTCTCGTCATGGATACTGAATACCAGAATCTTCGCCTCCGGATCTCGCGCCACAATCCTGCGGATGCCTTCGAGGCCGCCGATACCGGGCATCGACAAGTCCATCACCACCACGTCCGGCCTGCAATCCTCATACAGCTTGCAGGCCTCCTCGCAGCGCGCGGCCTCGGCCACAACCTCGATCGCATCGACCGAAGCCAGCAGCAGGCGAAAACCGGCTCGCACCACCGCATGATCATCGACCAGCAAAACCCTGATTTTCGTATCCATCACACTCCAAACGCATCGAACAGTTGCCAATATAGTAACCACAAAGCATGATGGCCGCCTACGTCCTCGCCAATCAGGACATAATGCAACACTTGCCGCCGCACGGACGGATCGGCTTTACGAACTTCAGTCATTCTTTCTCCTGAGACCGCGAGATCGAAACGCCCTGTAACTTACCCTTTATCGACAATAAACACGACCGCCACCAATGCGCACACATACAGTCCCTCTCTGGGAAGGACATCGATAGCGATCTTTTCGAGGCGATCAATCGCCCAATTTCGAGCGTTGAAAGCGTCCTGTACATTGATTTCCGATATCCGCAACGATGTGTCCCGAGTCATCGCAATTCCCGCATGCTCCATGATAATCGAGGCCTGTTGCGGGTCCCTGTTTACTCCTATCGCAAAGGAAGCCGCCACCGGGCTGTCATTGGAGACGCTATAGACATAAGCGATCGGCAGAAACACGCCCTTGCCTGTCAATGGCTTCAAGGCATCTTTGTCCCCCGAAATTTGCCAGCCAGGCGGGATGAAAGAAGAAACCTGGACCGCGTTGGCCGCCATGATATTCGCATCCAGTTCGGCCGCGTCGAATGCCGAAAGCTTTTCCCGTCCATAACCGATGCCGGAAGTCAGATAGGCGGTTCCCTTCGTCAGATGCCAGTTATGCATTATTAAATGAAGGATTATTTAAAAGAGCGTCATTAATAACCCAACGAATAACATTCTGTCAAAGAAAAGACCAGCCGTATAAAGCCGAATGCGCCTTTTAAACGATTGCCGTAAAACCGAAACTAAATCCCAAAAGGGCAATCACCTCCCGGCTGTTAGGTCGGGAGATACGCATAGCTGGAGATATTGAATGGAAGTCCAAGGAAGTTTCAATCCGCTCCCGGCGGTTAGGCCGGGAGATACATTTCTTCGAAAACCATCGCGGGCGTCCAATCGAGTTTCAATCCGCTCCCGGCGGTTAGGCCGAGAGATACCTCTGGATGGTTTGTATTTCGATATTTCTCGAACTGGTTTCAATCCGCTCCCGGCGGTTAGGCCGGGAGATATCAATACAGCATCGGCGCGAATGTGATGTATATGCCGGTTTCAATCCGCTCCCGGCGGTTAGGCCGGGAGATACTTTGGTAAGCGCTGAAATCGCCCAACGCCAACGACGTTTCAATCCGCTCCCGGCGGTTAGGCCGGGAGATACGCTTTTGATTTGCTGCCAAAAATCCCGAATACATCCAGTTTCAATCCGCTCCCGGCGGTTAGGCCGGGAGATACTGCTTACCCATCTTTGCGAGTCGGTATGTATTTCTGTTTCAATCCGCTCCCGGCGGTTAGGCCGGGAGATACATTGAGCGGCTTACTGTTCGGCTGGATACGGCAATGTTTCAATCCGCTCCCGGCGGTTAGGCCGGGAGATACCGTGCCAATACGCAACTCCCGTGCCAACTACTCTGTTTCAATCCGCTCCCGGCGGTTAGGCCGGGAGATACGCACGTCGTCGTGGAAAGGCACGCACGGCAGCACGTTTCAATCCGCTCCCGGCGGTTAGGCCGGGAGATACGAAAGGCGACAAAAAGACTCGGTATCGGGGGATTGTTTCAATCCGCTCCCGGCGGTTAGGCCGGGAGATACATGCCTCGTCTTTGATAGTGCTACGCTCCTTGCGCGTTTCAATCCGCTCCCGGCGGTTAGGCCGGGAGATACCTTGAATGCGTAGCGCAGAGCGTTGCTGATTTCGAGGTTTCAATCCGCTCCCGGCGGTTAGGCCGGGAGATACTGACGTTGATGAATGTGGTCCCCGCATTGTCATAGTTTCAATCCGCTCCCGGCGGTTAGGCCGGGAGATACGAACTTGCATTCAGCGAACAATGGCCGGACGGACTGTTTCAATCCGCTCCCGGCGGTTAGGCCGGGAGATACCATCTGGCCGAAATGGACCTGCCGCTGCTGGAAGGCAAAGTTTCAATCCGCTCCCGGCGGTTAGGCCGGGAGATACTCGGTGTTCGCGCCTTTTTTTTGCCTGTTGAAACGGTTTCAATCCGCTCCCGGCGGTTAGGCCGGGAGATACATCGTTGCTGACTGCTATGCCGGCGGCGGCGAAATGTTTCAATC
>NZ_JAXUHN010000058.1:0-56395 GCF_035916875.1 Methylomicrobium sp. Wu6 | reverse complement strand
GCAAACATGCGTCATCGTTTTCTGATAGTTCTAATCGGGCAACCCTTGCCAACTCTGTTTCCTGCTGGTTCTAAAAAGCTTTTAGTTTAACGCCAATCAACTTTCTGCGAGACACTTAATATGTGCAGCTTCAACTGCTACAGGAATATCGCAGCCACTAATAACACATTGACCGTTACATGTCAGGTATACAGCTTCCCTGAAGGAAGCTTGCTCTCGCCTTATTGGGGCTTGTGTGAAATTAAGAAACAGAGGAAGTTTTTCTTTGGCCGTGGAGGATGAATTTTGTGAAGATGGAATCTGTCCAGAGCGTGCCTTAAGCATGTCGATAATGCGTTCAGCAAGCTCAATATTAGTGATTTTTTGGCAGGTAGGACGCCGACCTTTATAGTTTGCTTCGTCTCGCCTTACCGCATTATGTACATCAGAAACGAAATATAGCCAATCAACAGCTCGTTCGTGCTGATGGTTAGAAAGAGACCAATGATGATCCTGGTGAAATTTATAAGTATTTTCTCCTTTGATTATACCTGCGCCAATATAACCCCCTTCAAAATCTTTTCCTTTTTTTGCATAAGCAAGTACCCAATCTCCTTCTTTTGGCATACTAAGGACTTCGGCCGCTTTGCCACCATAGGCGGAAGTGAAGCCAGCGGTAATAACCTCGCGTTTAATATTTTCATCCCACCAAAGGTTCATTGCATTAAATGATTTATTTTTATCTTTTATGCTTCCAATATTAAAATGAAAATAATTCACGAATCACCTATTCTATGTTTTTTATTTTGTATCTTTGCAAAATTACCCAGGTAGTTGTTTCAATAAAAGTGACTGATATTTATTGAAAATTTTCTGTTTAAGCCGCAGGAAAAAACAAACCTGGTATTTTTTAGGGTTGCTTACAAAAAGTAGCCACTAAAAACAGTGACATAGTCGATGCTATCGGCTGAATAATTTTGCACAGGTACTTATCTCCGAGAAATATATTTTTACCGCAAGAATCCAATTATTCTTGTTCTGTAGCGAGCTTGTTAACCGCACTAATCGCCCTCTCAATGCGAGATTGGGTTAATTTAATTAAATCCAGCATCGTTGCTGCCGCAACATCCGGACTTTTGTCATCTTGTATAACGCGAATGCGTTGTCCTTTGCTTTGCCATTTAGGATCAAATTCGATTCGTCCGCCGTTTATTCTGGGTATCTCTTTAGCGATTGCCTGGAGTTCTTCCGATACCGAGTCGTATCTTTTATCTTCAATATGAAACTCGGCGGTGACACCGTATTTGCTATGCAGAAATTCATAGTGCATTGCAGGGGGAAACCCTGGAATCTTAATCAGCCTGTAGCCCATTGCTCTGCCGTTAGCAATATATTTTCCAACTGCAAGAGCATTGAAAGCATCTACTGCTTCTTGCAGGCCTTCTCTTGGCTGTAGCTGAACTGGTGAAATAGATTGTTTACGAGTTTCAGCCCCAGACGTTTTACCCACTACAAAAGGCGCGATCGTTGTAAGCTTACCGTCGGTAAACTGTTTAATTTCAATTCCTAAAACTTCGGCTGGGTCCATCTGTCCGTTCATGAACTCGATAATACGCTTGAGATCATTAGGGATTTGGTCGGCAACGAAGAGCATACGAATTCGTCCAGCTTGAAGATTGGTCTTCACCTTTTTCCAGAAGGCATCTTCATCGATTCGCCCATCCAAGAACTGCTCAAGGTTATCTTGCGGGCTAATCCGTAATTTCTCACATTCCAGGATATATGAGGATTGAATATGCTCAATCGGCCAATACGCTACAGCATTTGCCGCATAATCGAGCATTTGTCCGACAACTTCTCTCCTGATTCGTGTATCGGTGCTCCGCTTTACTTCAACCAAAACAGGGATTCCTTCGCCATCAATGAATAAATGGTCCAGAGACCAGCGCGCCGCTCCATTTTCATTATCCGGAACCCCAACTTCTCTGGATATAAGCAGCCATTGAGCGTTATCTTGATCTTCTGAGCAACTTGCGAGTAAGCGAGGAAATTGGGCGATGAGTGTCTGCAGCTTTTCTTCGGACTCATAGAGTGACGATTGCATTTCCACAAGTTGGTTGTTTTCCGTAATAAGAAAGATTCCAGATGCCATATTAATTTTTAATTGGAGTAATAGAAACCATGAGCTTGCCGATTAGTTTTACGTTGCGTATTTTCACCACAAAGTTTATTCATCAAAGCCTACCGTGCCCATCGTTGCAGAGTCGGTCATAAACATTTCATCCCGTATGCGCTCCTGCCGACTTTTCTCGTCGAAATAGCGCCTGGGATTGCCGCACATCCAGCAACTGCACTTGACGGGTGCATTCACATGCCGGCCCAGCACGGCCGAATCGCCATACCGGCTTGCGCCGATCGCATGATCGGAGGCGCGGGCTTTTTTCAGTCGTTGCAGATGATGGCGTCTGATTCCTCGAATAATGTTTTTCATGGGCCTCCCGTATGCGGATTGTTTTTCGCCGTGCCGTAAAGCGGACTGAGCTGGCAGGTATTCTGGCTCATTCGCTTTCTTGAATTCAATCACTTTCGGAGGCGTTATGCCGTTATCGAGGTTAAGGTGTTGAACCATTAATATTTTTTTCCTCCGCCGGTCGGGTTTTGCAAACCCGACCGTTACGTTTTGTATCCTTTGCCATCGCTCAAGGCACAGAACGTAAGCAACGGGGTTGTAAACCCCGTCGCGCTTTCCTATCAGCGAACATCAATCAATCGAAGGATTGGGTGGGATTTTTCGCGGAATTCGCCTTAGGGTATCGTTCGCGATCGGTGCGGTTCGTGCCTCACCACACCCTACAGAGTTCTTTCATCAAAGTTCACCGCACCCATCATTGCAGAGTCGGCGTCGAACTTTTCATCCTGGATACGTTCCTGCCGGCTTTTCTCGTCGAAATAACGCCTGGGGTTGCCGCACATCCAGCAACTGCACTTGGCGGGCGCATTCACATGCCGGCCCAGCGCAACCGAATCGCCATGCCGGCTTGCGCCGATCGCATGATCGAAAGCGCGGGCTTTTTTTAGCCGTTGCAGATGATGGCGTCTGATTCCTCGAATAATGTTTTTCATAAGCCTCTCGTATGCGGATTGTTTTTCGCCGTGCCGTAAAGCGGACTTCGCTGGCAGGTATTCTGGCTCATTCGCTTTCTTGAATTCAATCACTTTTAGAGGCGTCGGGTCGTTTTCGAGCTTAAGGTATTGAGCTATTGAGATTTTTTTCTCGGCAGGATTTTGGCTTTTGTCAAAGCGATATGGAGTTCCGCAGGCCATAAGCGTGGCGTACTTGTCCCTGTGGGTATCTGGCGCAGCATCAGGGAGGATGCATTATGCTGGCCCTAAGCTGGTAGTGTCAGAAGCGCCATAATAGGGTACTGTGGCTTTTGGCACCTGTTGCTTTGAGGGTTTTCGACGGGATTGCTTTCAACTTGTGCGCATTGACGAAGACATCCCTTTTCACCATAATCCAGTGACCCAATGCCTCGGAACGTAAAGTTTTCAATGTTCGTTTCGTTGCCGAAATCGCACAACTCGAACAGACCATCGCCGCTGCCCTTGCCACAAAGCAGGCAATCATGCAAAAGTACTTATAACTCAGGAGTCCATCATGCAAGCCATCGAGTTTTCCGCGGAAATCGACCAAAACCAACAGATTCATTTGCAATTGCCTAAAACCGTTCACGCGCATCGCGCAAAAGTCATTGTCATGTATGAGGATGAACCCGTTGACGTGGTTAAAAAAACCAGAATATTTGGAAAACATCTCGGTTTGATTGAAACGAGTGACGATTTTGATGCTCCCTTGCCGGATAACTTTTGGTTAGGCGATGACGCATGAAAATGTTGCTGGATACGCATGTTTTCATTTGGCTGGATAGCGCGCCCGAAAAGCTTAGTTCCACAGCCTTGGCTGTTTGCCAGGAGCAACGCAACACACTCTATCTCAGCATGGCTAGCATATGGGAAATGCAGATAAAGCAGCAGCTCGGCAAGCTTGCGTTCAAATTGCCGTTACAGCAGTTGGTCGAATGGCAATGTTTGCATAACGGCTTGCAAATTTTGCTTATAACTACCGGCCATATTTATGCTTTGAACGATTTGCCGTCACACCATAAAGATCCTTTCGATAGAGTGATTTTGGTTCAGGCGAAATTGGAAAACCTGACTTTAATTAGCGCGGATAGCATCTTTAACCGTTACGGTGTGGATTTATTTTGGTAAGCCCGAAAGATTTTCATTCGCTGGATGACCCTATCAACCGCGTAACGACCCCATACGCATCATTTCCGTGCGCAAGGCGGCCCAAAACAAAAAACAACTTATCTTAAGAGGGCTGCGAAATGAAAGATGAAAACGATTTTTCCAACGCCGAGCAAGGCAAGTTTTACATCCCCGCCGAAGAGATTCAAATACCCATCTATTTGGACCAGGATGTGGCGCGCTATCTCGCCGAAAAATGCCAAACCACGCCGGAAAGCTTGCAAGTCTTGGTTAATGACCTGTTGCGCAAGGATATCGAAATCGCCAGGCGTGTGGCATCGTGAAGCTGCGCTTTTAGGCGGCATCAAGCATTTATAGCCCGCAGGGTGCGGCGAACGAAGGGAATCGCACCGAGCGTCCCTAAGCGGGACGGGATTTGCAATCCCGTTCCCTTCGTTTTGAGGCTGCCGCTAGCCCAAAGCAAGTGGAAACTCTGCGGACGGGTCAACATGCCCTGTTCGGTGAAGTTTATTCAGCCGGAGTCTACAGGATTTTTCATCCGCGCCTTGACGGCCTGATCGAAAATACCTTCGCGGCTTTCCAGCAGGGTGAAGTTTTCCTTGGCGCGGGTGATGCCGGTGTAGATCAGCTCGCGGGTCAGGACCGGGCTTTTGGTTTCGGGCAGGGCCAGCACGACGTGATTGAATTCGGAGCCTTGCGATTTGTGTACCGTGATCGCGAACGCGGTTTCCGCCTCGGGCAGGCGCAGCGGCGACAGCCAGCGTATCTTCGTTTTGGCCAGCGGATCGTCGGCGGGAAAAGCCACCCGCAGTTTTCCGGCAGGATCATGAAGCGCGATGCCGATGTCGCCGTTCATCAGGCCCACGTTGTAGTCGTTGCGCGTGATCATGACCGGCCGGCCTTCGTACCAAAGCGCCGGTGTTCGTTTCGGAAACAGCCAGGCTTCAATGCGCCGGTTCATCTCTTCCACGCCCCAGCGGCCCCGGCGCAGCGCGCAGAGTACCTGGAAGGCGTCGAAGGAGGCCAGGACCCGCACGGCCCATGCGTCGTAGGAAGCAGCGTCGCTTTCGGGGCGGTTCCGGATCGCGTCCAGATAATAGCCATAGCCCTGGCCGGGATTCGGCTTGCCTTCGGCATTAAAGCCTGCATTGACCGCGACCAGTTTTTTCAGTAGGGCGTCGGCGGCATCGGGCTCTGGTCGCGCTCTGAGCCGTAGATAGGCGTCGGCCGGTTCCGGCAACAGGTCATTGTAGCTGGCCGTATCCTTCAGAATTGCCTGCGCCTGGGCGCTGTCGCCTGCATTCACCGCCCGTGCCAATTGGCCGATGCCGCTGTGCTCGTCGAAGCGGTGGCTGTGGCGGAGCATTACGGTCTGCTGATTGACCGCGGAGCCTTCTGCGCCGGAAGTTTCGATCTCTTCGCCGGAAAACTGAATGATCCACGAGCGGGCGGCTTCATCGTAAGCCGCGTTGTCGGCGCCCTGACACAAGTCGCCCATCACCGAACCGGCTTCGACCGAAGCCAGTTGATCCTTGTCGCCGAGCAGGATCAATTGCGCGTTGTCAGGCAGCGCATCGAGCAAGGAGGTCATCATTTCGAGGTCGATCATCGACGCCTCATCGACGATCACGATGTCGGCGACGATCGGATTGTGTCTATCATGGATAAAGCGGCGGGAGTCACGGCGGCTGCCCAGCAAGCGGTGCAGTGTGCTCGCTTGCTTCGGAATGTCTTGTTTGATGTCATCCGCGATGGCGAGACTGTCGAGGGCCTTGCCGATCGACTCGCTGACCCTGGCGGACGCCTTGCCGGTCGGCGCAGCCAGCAGGATGTTCAGCTTTCGCTTGCCGCTAAGTTCGTTCTCGGAAAGCTGGATCAGCAACGCCAGCAGCTTGGTCAGGGTCGTGGTCTTGCCGGTGCCGGGGCCGCCGGTGATGATCGTAAAGCGGGAGCGCAGGGCCAGGACGCAGGCGATTTTTTGCCAGTCCGGTTTTTCCGGGCTGCCGGTAAACAGCGTCTTCAATTGGGCCTGCAAGGACTCCGGCAAAGTGTCGCGAACCGGCGGCAGGCGTCGGTCGATGCACTGGTCCAGGGTTTGCTGATACTGCCAATAACGCCGCAAATAGAGGCGTTTGCCGTCCAAAACCAGCGGCGTGCTGCCTTGTCCTGCTGAGACCAAGGCAGACTGTTGCAGCGCGGCTTGCCATTGGCCGAGGCTGTAAACCTTCAGCGCGGACAGTTCGGCATGCGCGGCTTCGGACTCGGATGCCCAGGCATCGTCGCCCGGTATCGCCAGCGTCAAGCCGGGCTGCTGGCTGAGTTGTTCGAGGTCCAGATACACCTCGCCGCGGTCCAGTTGGTGGCTGACCAGCGCGCCCGCCCACAGCACGGCCTCGCTCGCATTCGAATCCTGATCCAGCAGAAAACGCACGAAAGCCCGGTTCAAATGGTTCAGCCAGCCGCGCGCGATCCAGTGGTCGATTGTTGCCAGCATCGAGTGTCCCGGTGTCATCGTGTTTCTCCGCCGCAAAATAGCGTGTCCAATCCTTCGATCAACGCCCTCGGCGGCTTGTCGAAAAGCCTGCCTCCGGTCGGGCCTTGCGCGCCGCGCAGGAACAAATACAGGCTGCCGCCGACGTGGGTGTCGTAAGCGTAGTTTGCGCCGAGCCGGGCTTTCAGCAGCCGGTGCAGGGCCAGCAAATACAGCGCATATTGCAGGTCATAGCGTTTCGCGAGCATCGCCGCCGCCAGCGCTTCCTGGGTGTAGGCGGCATCGTCGGCACCGAGGCTGTTGAACTTGTAATCGACGACGTAATACTTCTGCCGATGCTCGAAGACCAGGTCGATGAAGCCTTTCAGGAGGCCGTTGACCTGCTTGGGCAGCAGGGCCGGGCGGGGCTGGCCGGGAAAAATATGTTGGGTCACGAGGCGGTCCAGGTCCTGCGTCTTGACCGTGTCCGCGCCAATCAGGAATTCCAGTTCGGGCCGGTAAGCCTCGGCGCTCAGATTGCCGAGGCAGATGCCCGTGGTTTCAAGCAGGGGCAGAGACAGCCAGCGCGACAGGGACGCGTCGATGATGTCCTGATGGTTGATCCAGTCGCTGGCGCCGAAACGCTTTTGGATCAACTCCTTTCTGAGCGCCGGATCCGCCTGTACGGCCGAAAAGCCCAGATGCGCGCAGTGTTCGAGCAGGTCATGAATCAGCACGCCGGGGCCTGCGCCACGGGGCAAGGCATGGATGCCGGACGGTGACGGCGTGGATTGCGCCAGAGGGTTTTCCGCCTCATCGCTCTGCTTGTCGTCCCGGGCGGTTTCCGGCTCCTGCGGCAGATCGGGCCGGTCTTCCCCCGCCTGAAGCTTGTCTTCCGTGGGCAGCGCGCTGTAGCTGGCTATCCACCAGTCATGCGGGATTTTGGCGCCGGCAATGCGTGCCGAATCGTGGCTATCGCTTTGCCGCGGCGGAAAGTAGAGGTCGGAGCGGACATCGGGCAATGCGCTGATCGCGATCGAATCGCAATCGCCCTTGAGTTCGGTCAGTCGCTGTTCCAGGTTCTTGACCGGCATTTTTTCTTCCCAGCCCAGTATCGAACCCACCGCGGATTTTTCGAGCTGGCATTCCTTGCCGTTGCCGGACTTGATCGGCGCAATGCCCAGCCAGCAGGCATGACACGCCCGCGTGATCGCGACATAAAAGAGGCGCAAATCTTCCTGCAGGCGCTCGGCATCGCTTAAGGCTTTAATTGCGTCGCTCTTGCTCAGATCGATACGCAGGTTTTGCTGGTCGTCATGATAGCGATAGTAGCTGTTGAAACGTCCGTTCACCTCCCTGAAGCTGCAGATGAAAGGCAGAAAAACCAGCGGGTATTCCAGGCCCTTGGATTTATGGATCGTGATGATTTTGATCAGGTTCGCGTCGCTTTCGAGCCGGATGATGCCTTCGTCGCCGGTGTGGCTGCCTCCGGCTTCGATCAATTCGGCCAGATGCCGGATCAACGCCTGTTCGCCTTCGAGCTGGTGGCCTGCGTGTTGCAGGAGTTCGGCCAGGTGCAGCAGGTTGGTGATGCGGCGTTCGCCTTCGCTGTCCTGTGTCGAGCGGTGGTACAGGTCGTAGTCGTTGATCAGTTGCCGCAAGGCGGGCAGGATGCCGTCCTGCTGCCAGCGTTCCTGATAGGCGGCAAAGCGTTCCAGCTGCCGTTCCCAGAGCGGTTCATCCAGGGCCAGTTGCTGCAAGGCCTGATAGGTCCAGCCGAAAGTCGCGGTGCCGAGCGCGGCGCGCACCCTGCGCTCGTTGCGCGGTTCGGCCAGCGCCTTCAGCCAGATCAAAAGATCCGCGGCTTCGCGGGTGGTGAAGATCGAATCGCGCTCTGAAAGATAGACGCTGCGCAACTGCCGCTTTGCCAGGGCATTGCGCATCGCTTTGGCCTCGGTGCCGCTGCGGACCAGGATCGCGATGTCCGAGGGTTGAAGGGGCTCCAGGCCTTTTGGCGATTTGAATCCGGTCTGCCCCGACTTGGCCGCATTCAGCAGCCTGACGATCTCGCTGGCGGTGACTTCGGCCATTTTCTCGCGATACGCGGGCATGCCGATCGCCTCGTCCGTATCCCAATGCCAGAAGGTTAGGGCAGGGGCGGACTGAGCATCGATCAGCCATTCCTCATCGCGGCCTTTCGCCTTGACCGGCAAAAAAGGCAGCGGATCGTCCTTTTCGCGCTTGAAGCGGAAAGCGCCTTCGGGGTGCCGGTCCGCCTGCAAAAAGGCCTGGTTGACCGCGTCGACCAGCTCGGTCGTGGAGCGGAAATTGGTGCCCAGCGTGTAATGCCGTCCAAGCGTGTGCTGATGCGCCTTCAGGTAGGTATAGATGTCGGCGCCGCGAAACGAATAAATCGCCTGCTTCGGGTCGCCGATCATGAAGCAGCCCGGTCCGGCGTCGCTATCCGCTGGATACAGGGTCGAAAAAATGCGGTATTGCACGGGGTCGGTATCCTGAAACTCGTCGATCAGCGCAATCGGATATTGCTGCCGAATCACGCTTGCGAGCCGCGAGCCGTTGCCGCCCTGCAAGGCCTTGTCGAGCCGGGTCAGCATGTCGTCGAAGGTCATCCGGGCGATGCGCTGTTTTTCGCCGTCGTAGCGATCCCGGATCCAGTGCAGGGCGTGCAGAGTGATTTTGGCGTTGGTGTCGATTTCTTCCCGGCTGTGCAGGGCCAAGGCATCGACGGCGGCGAATGCCGGATGTTGCAATTGTGCCGCCTTGTCTTGATGGGTTTTGACCAGCGCCGAAACCAGGCTTTCCTGGGCGAATTTTTCCAGCACATCGATGGCCTTCGGGCTGCGGCGGCTCGCCCAATCGGCCATCTCGTTCAGCTTTTCGGCGAAAGTCGCTTTGCGGTATTTGTTCCCGTTCAGCCAGCCGTTGCCCGAAGCCTCGTTTAGCAGCGCATCGATCTCGGTGCGATGATTGGACCAGAGCGAGCGGGCCGCCCCCTCCAGATCCTGGCGTTTATTTTCCCAAGTTTCCCAGGCCTGAAAAACCGCCGTGATGTCTTCATCGAATTCAAGCCCGAACGCTTCGGTTTCGGGCAATAAAGGAGCTAGCAGTTTGACCAGATCGTCGGGGGAGCCTGCGAGCTTGGCGACGGCCCGGCAGGCGGTTGCCGTCAGCGGGTAGAAAAAGGTGCGCCAATAATCCCGAACCACTTCATGCAGAAGCTCCCTGTCGTCGGTATTGACCTCCTGCCGAAACAGGCTGCCGCTGTCGAACGCATGCTGTTGCAGCATCCGGTTGCACCAGCTGTGGATCGTATACACCGCGGCCTCGTCCATCCAGTTGGCGGCCAGTTCCAGGCGCCGGGCGCAGGCCGGCCAGGCCGCCCTGTCATAATCGCTGCGCACGGCTTCCAGGAACGCGTCGCTGTCGGCCGGTTGCTCGCGAAAAAAACGGGCCGCCTGGCTCAGGCGGTCGCGAATGCGCTCCCGGAGTTCCTTGGTCGCGGCTTCGGTAAACGTCACCACCAGAATATCCGGCGGCGACAGTTCACGCTCCAGCGCGAAGTGATGCCCGAGGATCAGCCGGACATACAGCGCGGCGATCGTATAGGTCTTGCCGGTACCGGCGCTGGCCTCGATCAGGCGGGTGCCGGACAAGGGGAAATCGACGGGATTCAACGCGATGGCGACGGTCATGATTGCGCTTCCGCTGCGGGTTGATACGGCTTGATCGTAGCGAATACGGGGCGGTATAGGGCGTCGGCCCAAAATTCGAAGCCTTGGCCGCCTCCTGCATCGGTTAAACCGGCAAAAGTCGGAAAGAAACGCGTCAGATAGGCGTCGTAAGCGGCCTCGCCCGGATTCCAGTCGTCGCCTTCGTATCGGGATTGGGCTTGTTCGCGCGCTTGCTCGGGCGGCGCGGCCAGCCAGGCGAGAGCGGTCTTGCAGGCGACGGGCAGCGGCGCGCGCATGCCTTGATGGTAGGCCTCGATGATCGTTTGGAGGTACGCATAAGCCTCCGCCTGCTCGATCGGCGGAATTTCGATCACGCCGTCGGCCGCAATCACCAGGGTCTGGAGCTGCATGCCTTCCGCGCAGCCGGCCAGATGTCGCAGCCAATAGCCGAATAGGTTGTGGTGTTTGATCGCGCCTTTCGGCAGCAGCGTCTGGGCGGTCAAATGCAGCAGGCCCTTGCGCCGGTCATCGCAATCACCGCGCAAATGGCTGAGTTCGCCGGTCAGTTGCACGGTGGCGCCGTCAGCCAGCACGAATGGGGGCAAGGCAAGCGCATGTGCTTCGAGTTCGCGCGGCCATGAGGAAAGCATTACTTGGTAGGTATCCCAGCTCTTTTTGACCGGATCGACTAGGTTCGAATAGGCGGACTGAGCAAAACCGCCGAGCGGAAGCCGGCCTTTCCGCGCCATCGCGGTTTGCTGCTCGGCAAAGAACGCATCGACATCGCCGGGATCCGCGCTCTGCAAGGCATCCACCAGCTGATGGCCGAAGACATGAGCTTGCAGGCTGTCGAAATTGAAGGGTTCGCTGTCTTCGCTGGTGACGGTGTCTTCTTCGAATCCAAACTTCAGCGTGTGATTGCAGAAGGTCTTGACCGGCGCTTTCAGAAAACGCGCCAGGGATTCCAGTGTGAGGGTTAAGGGTTTTTCTTCCGCGGCAATTGGGGTTTGAGTGCTTACGCCGGTGTCGGGTGATTTTTCAAACCATTCGCGCGCGTAGGTAAACCAGCGCGGATCACGGTTTTTCGCGACATAGTCGTGGCTAAAAGGTTGCAGAGGATGCTTGATGGTGATGGCGTCCAGTAGTTTTTGATCGTCCGCCAGCGCCCAGCCCTGAGACACGGCATCGCGCAGTTGGCTGATCAGCACCGACGGCGGCAGCTCGCTGTTGTCGCGAATGCTGCGGCCCACCCAGCTGACATAAAGCTGCTGGCGCGCGGACAGCAATGCTTCCAAAAACAGGTATTGATCGTCCTGCCGGCGCGAGCGGTCGCCGGGGCGATAATGGCCGCGCTGGTTCATCAGGTCGAAACTGTGCGCCTGTTGATTGCGCGGGTAATCGCCGTCATTCATCCCCAGCAGGCAAATCAGGCGGAAAGGGATTGCGCGCATCGGCATCAGGGTGCAGAAATTGACCCGGCCGCTCAGAAAACGCTGATGCAGCGACGGCTCGTCAACCCCGGCGAGCCAGGCTTCGCGCACGACACTCACCGGCAGCAAGTCAGTCGCGGTCAGGCCGGCTTGTTCGCAGTACTGGCTCCACTTTTCCAGGGACTCGGTCAATGTGTCCAGGGTTTTGCGATCTGTTTCGCCGCCGACGATGAAAAAATCATCGAGCAGGCTCAGCAAGGTGTTTCGCCAGTCACTAAAATTTTGCTGATCTTTCAGCAGGGCCGCGTATTTCTCCAGCGTTTCGAGCAGGAACGACAGGCCGCCGATCCACTCGGCGTCGAGTCCGCCGATTTCTTTGTAAGGCTCGATGCCGTTGAACGCTTCGCCGGCTCCGACCGCATAACCCAGCAGCATCCGGCGCAGGCCGAATTGCCAGGTATTGGCCTCCAGATGCGCAGGCATCGCGACCGTTTCGGCGCGTTGTTCTGCGTTCAGGCCCCAGCGGATGCCTGCGTCCTCTATCCATTGGTGCAGTTTGGTCTTCGCGCCTTCGTCGATCTTGAAGCGGTCTCTCAATGCGCCGACTTCCAGCAGGCCGAGATACTCGCTGACGGTAAAGCGCGATTCGGGCAGATTCAGCAGCGCCTCGATCGCGACCAATAAAGGATCCTGACCGCGCTGCTGTTGATCGGCCAGACTATACGGAATATAGCGCGGATCGCCGGGCGGGTGCAGTCCGAAGACGGCGCGGATATGCGGCGCGTAGGCATTGATGTCCGGCACCATCACGATCACGTCGCGCGGATAGAGCGGCTTGCCGTGCTGCTCGGCCGCTTCGAAGCGCGCCAATAACTGATCATGCAGGATCTCGACCTCGCGCTGCGGGCTGTGCGCGACATGAAAGCTCAGCGAGCCATCGGCGTTATCCAGCAACGCCGGATCGGCCGGCAGCGCTTCCATATCCAGTATCGATTGCTGGAGATGCTGCAATAAACTGCGCCGGCCGTCATCGCCGTAATCCTTGAACAGATCGATCTTGCTGTCCGGCCAATTCCAGTCTTGATAGCTGGATTTTTCGTCGAACAGATCCAGGAGGCGGATGTAGTCACGGCCCTGTTTGCCCCAGGCGGCCAGCAAGGGCGGCGCATGGAGATGCAGGTCATCGGCGGACAATGACGATGTCATGCCGGGTTTATAGGTTTGGCGGCGGCGCTCGGCTTTCAGCAGTTCCTTGTCTTCGATGATGTCGGCCCAGTAATGCTGGCAGGGATTGTGCACAAACAACACGATCTGGCAAAACTTGCCGAGCTTGGCCAGGACTTCGAGCGATTGCTGGGGCAGGGACGATAAGCCGAACAAAATGATCCGGCGCGGAATGCCGGCGGGACGCGTCTCCAACGTGTCGATGCGGCTCATGAACTCCGCGTGCACGGAGGCCCGGCTGGCGAACGGCATCGCTTCCTCGCCGCCCAAATCGTCCAGCACGGCGCGCCATAATGCGGACTGCCAGTGCTGTGCTTCCGGCAGGGGCTTCAAATCGCCGTGCGCGTTACGGAGTCGGTCATCGCCCGCGGCCCAATCGGCTAGCCAGTCCGAACGGTATACCTGATACTGGTCGAACAGGTCGGCGAGCTGTTCGGCGAGCTGATGGCGTTTTCGGCAGTCGCGGTCTTCGGCCAAAAACCGGGCCAGTGTCTCAAAGCCGTCTAGGTCGAGCAGGGTCGGCAGCAAGCGATACAGGCGCCAGGTCAGCGGAGCTTTCGCCAGAGGTTGTTCCTGCGGGATTTGCTCGCCCAGAACCGCGCGATAAACGCTCCAGACGAACAGCGAAGGCAATTGCATCTGCAGTGCCGCCGCGATGCCCAAGGAAGCATTTTTCGCCAGATTTTGTTTCAGCCATTGTCCCATGCCGTTGCTCTGCACCAGGAAGACTTCGTATTCCAAGGGATTCAAGGGATGCTGGCGCAGCCAGTAAGCGACCACATCGCCGAGCTGTTCGAGCTGGTTCGAATGGATCACGGCGATGCCGCTGTCCAGCGGGGAGAGAAGGCTTGATTCGGTCATCAACAGGTCCTTATTTTGCTAGCGTGTCCAATAAGCGGTTGCCACAAAAAATTAGCGGATGGGGCGGCATTTGTGTATAACGAGACGGCGTCATGTGCGCATAGCGGCGATTGACTGTAAAAATGGCCGGCTGCGGAAAGCTATAATGATCGCACGAAACCAAGCGGATAAGTTACAATCGGAAAATCGAGGTTCCGTTCCCAGCCGGTTACCCCGCTCAGCAACGCTTGCTCCGATTTGGCAAATCGGGCAAGATTTCGGTTAGATGCGAGAAACCGCCGAGGCAGATGCTGAGGTATGGATGGGGGCGAAGAGGGCGCGAGTTTATTTGGGGGCTGGCGCATCGGATGTGGAATAAACCGTAGTTTTGGACCAATAATCGTGCCAGCCGCGTTTTTGTTTATCGAAAAGAATCCACCAGAAGCCAAGCCCGAAAAACAGCCAGGAAACGAGTGCCGAGACAAAACGTAATGCGGCCTGATGCCAGTTGATGGGATGGCCATCATTCGTCAGAATTATGATTTTCCAGGCGCGCATGCCCAAAGTCTGACCGCCGTGCATCCAGAACCAGGCATAAAACAGAAAGCTGACGCCGGTCAGGTAGAAGGGGTAGAAAAATTGCTTGGACGTAAAGGCAACGCCTGCATTGAACGGCAGTATCGCGGCGGTCGCGACAAACAGAACGGCCACCAGCAAAAACGCATCATAAACAATTGCCGCCAGACGGCGGAAGAGGCCGGGTGCAGCATAGGCGCCCGGCAACGCGGATCTTCGATCCGGCGACTGCAATTATTTGAACAGGGCGGTTTTTTGGCCCAGATACATGCTGCACCCGGCAAGCGTTCCCAGCATGAGCAATGAAAAGAAGGCCGGCGGGCGAATGAATAGCAGAAGCAGAAAGTCCACTGCAAAAACGCTGCTTACAATCGGGTTGTCGATACAGCCGTTAATTATTTTTTTATACATGGCAATCTCGTCAGGCGCGTCGATGAATGCGCGCCGGTGATTAAAATAAAGATAATATCCTGATCTCTGATGCTGACTCAATTCCGTGCCAATCAGGATGGGTTTGCTAGCTTCTGTAAATCATTCTACTATATCCGAGTCGATTATAAAAGGATAGCGCCTGTTGGGCTATCACTTGCGAAATGATATGATTTAGACAGATAACAATAACCAGGGAATGTCGATTATTTTAAATTTCTTAAAAAAAATAGTTAAATCAGCCGGTGGCAAACCCATACCTGAAGCACCGCAAGTTCGAATTTACCCACGTTCCGAACACACGATTTCACGAGCCCAGATCAGCGATCATGCGCTGAAGGTGCTGTATCGTCTGCAAAAATCAGGGTATGAGGCGTATTTGGTCGGCGGTTGCGTGCGTGATTTGTTGTTGGGGCGGGAGCCGAAGGATTTCGATGTCGTGACCAATGCGCATCCCGAACAGATTAAGGGCGTGTTTCGTAATTGCCGCCTGATCGGCCGACGCTTTCGGCTCGCGCATGTGCATTTCGGCAATGAGGTTATCGAGGTTGCGACCTTTCGCGGCGCTGTCGACGAGCAGAATGACGAACAGGTGACCAATGACGAAGGGCGTCTATTACGCGACAATGTGTACGGCACGATCGAGCAGGATGTCTGGCGGCGTGATTTTACGGTCAACGCACTGTACTACAATATCAAGGATTTTTCGGTCGTAGATTATACTGGCGGTATGGACGATCACAAATCGGCAACGCTCAGGCTGATTGGGGATCCGAATACTCGTTTCCGCGAAGATCCGGTCAGGATGCTGCGCGCGGTCCGCTTTGCGGTCAAATTGGGTTTCAACCTGCATCCTGATTGCCAGAATGCAATGCACGACGCCGCTGATCTGCTTTACAGCATTCCCTCCGCGCGGCTTTACGATGAGGTGTTGAAGCTGTTTTTGTCCGGGTATGCGCTGCAAACATTTGAAATGTTGCGGCATTACGGGCTGTTTCAGGTGTTGTTCCCGGATACCGAGAAAAGTCTCGCGGTAGAGGAAGGGGGGTTTCCAAAACTTTTGCTGATCAAGGCACTCGAGAATTCGGACAACCGGATCGCCGAAGGCAGAACGGTCACGCCTTATTTTCTATTGGCCGCGTTTTTATGGGAACCGGTCAGAATGCAGACCCGGCTCAACTGCGAACGCGGCATGGACGACTATAACGCATTTCAGGGCGCTGCCAGTGAAATTCTGTCGCGCCAGGTCAAAAGCACCGCGATCCCGAGGCATATCAGCATTGCGATGCGCGAAGTCTGGAGCTTGCAGCCGAAGTTCGAGCAGCGGGTTGGCCCCAGACCGGCTCGCCTGTTGACCCATCCACGTTTTCGCGCCGCTTATGATTTCCTGCTGATCCGCTCGGAAACCGGCAACGTCGAACCCGATCTGGCGGCCTGGTGGGGCAAATTTCAACTGGCCGATGAAGAGGCGCAAAAAATGATGACGCAGCCGTCCCGGAATTTGAAAAACAGCCGGACGCGGCGCAGACGCAGCAGCAAGAATAAAAACTCAGGGCCGGCCCAAAATCCGTCAATTTAGTATTCGAAATGAGCAAACCATTCAACGGCGCTGTCGCCGCTTACATAGGATTGGGCAGCAATCTGGATGATCCGATCGAGCAAGTCCGGTCGGCGCGCGCCGATTGCGCGGCGATTCCAGGTGTGCGCGAACTGGCTTTTTCCAGTCTGTACCGCAGTTCGCCGATGGGGCCCCAGGATCAGCCTGATTATATCAACGCGGTGATGGCGGTTGCGACCGCACTGGAAGCGGCAGTGCTGCTCCGTCATTTGCAACGCATCGAGCAGGAGCATGGACGAATCAGAACCCAGCAGCGTTGGGGTGCGCGCACGCTCGATCTGGATTTGCTGATTTACGGCGAACAGGGCATCGATACCGGCGAGTTGACGGTCCCGCATCCGGGACTGGGCCAGAGGGCCTTCGTATTGTATCCATTGTTCGAAATTGCGCCGGAACTGGTTGTGCCCGGGCTCGGGCGAATTGCCGACCTAGTCGTAAACTGCCCGCTTGAAGGGCTGAAAAGGATTGATTGAATGACCTCGAAACCCTTATCGATTCACGATTTGGCGGCGATGAAGCGGCAAGGCGAGAAAATCGCCTGTTTGACCGCTTACGACGCCAGTTTCAGTGCATTGATCGATAATGCAGGCATCGATGCGATGCTGGTTGGCGACTCCCTGGGCATGGTGTTTCAGGGGCGGACTTCGACGTTGGCGGTCTCTCTGGATGACATGATTTACCATACTCGCTGCGTGACGGCCGTGCGCCGGCGGGCATTTGTGATCGCGGACATGCCGTTTTTGACCTATCCGGACCCGCTCGGCGCGGCCGTCAATGCCGCAAAATTGATACAGGCCGGCGCGCAAATGGTCAAGCTGGAAGGCGCGCGCTTCGAGGTGGTCCGGTTTTTGGTCGATCAGGGCATTCCGGTTTGCGGTCATCTGGGATTGCAGCCGCAGTCGATCAACCGCTTGGGCGGTTATAAGGTGCAAGGCATCGAACCGGCCGATGCGGACAAGATCATCGCCGACGCGCAGAAGTTACAGGAGGCCGGAGCCGGTCTGTTGGTACTGGAATGCGTGCCGGCGAAGCTGGCCGACGAAATCAGCTCGCAATTGGTCATACCGGTGATCGGCATTGGCGCAGGCGTCGATTGCGACGGTCAGGTGCTGGTGCTGTATGACATGCTGGACATCGGCGTCGGCAAGCGGCCGCGTTTTTCGAAGAATTTCATGCAGCCGCCGGTCGCGATCGCTCAGGCGCTCGGCAACTACCTCATTGCGGTCAAAGAACGTCGTTTTCCGACCGTGGATCACAGTTTTTAATCATGCAAACCGTCAATACGATTGCCGAATTGCGCGCGGTCCTTGCGTCCTGGCGACGTGCCGGAGACAGGATTGCGTTCGTGCCGACGATGGGTAATTTGCACGAGGGGCATATCAGCCTCGTCGATGCGGCGCGGCAACGGACCGAGCGCGTCGTGGTCAGTATTTTTGTGAATCCAACCCAGTTCGGTGTCGGCGAAGATTTCGAGACTTATCCGCGCACCGAAGCCGAAGATCGCGAAAAGCTGCTGGCGGCGGGCGCCGATCTGCTGTTCCTCCCGGCGGTCCGGGAAATGTACGATCCTGCGGCGAAAACGGTAGTTAGCGTCGCGGGTTTGTCGGATTTGCATTGCGGCGCGTTCCGGCCTGGTCATTTCAATGGCGTGGCGACAGTGGTCGCGAAATTATTCAATATTGTGCAACCGGATAAGGCCCTTTTCGGTCTTAAGGATTACCAGCAATTCGTGATCATTCGTACGATGGTGCGCGATTTGAATATGCAGGTTGAACTGGTGCCGGTCGAGACCGTTCGGGAGGTCAATGGGCTGGCGATGAGTTCCCGGAATGGTTATTTGAGCAGCGCAGAAAAAGAAAATGCGGCGAAGCTTTACCGGGCTTTGTGCGAAGCGAGGGATGCCGTGCTGTCCGGCGATGCGGACTATGGGGACATCGAACGGCAGGCGCAGGTGTTTTTGTCCGCGGCGGGCTTTAAAGTCGATTATTTTTCGATCTGCCGAAGCACGGATTTGGTTGCGGCGATGCCTGAAGACCGAGGTGTGGTTATTCTGGTCGCGGCAAGGTTGGGGAAAACACGGCTGATTGATAATATTTGTTTTTCGAAGTAAAGTGATAGCCAAGTAGAAAGGAGCCGGCTTGATGCGAATTGGCAGAATCGTCTTACTCAAATTGGCCGCGTTCGGCGGCGAAGTAAAGGCTCGGCACTATCAAGGCAAATTCCTTGCCGGTCATGTCTTGCCGGATTAGCAGGAATAAGCGATAATTTAGGGTTTCTTAAAGTGGTTTATATCGGGTTATTATGCAAACTACGATGCTGAAAGCGAAACTTCATCGGGCGACCGTTACACGTTCGGAGCTCGGCTATGAAGGCTCATGCGCTATCGACGGCGACTTTCTCGATTTGGCGGGGATCAGGGAGTACGAACAGATCCAGATATACAATGTGAATAACGGCGAGCGTTTCACGACCTATGCGATTCGCGCGGAAGCCGGTTCCGGCGTGATTTCTGTTAACGGTGCGGCGGCCCGTCTGGCTTGCGCGGGCGATGTGGTGATCATTTGCGCCTATGCCGTTTACAACGAGAAAGAACTGGCCGATTATAAGCCCGCGCTGGTTTATTTTAACGAAAAAAACGAGGTGGTACGCACCGCTTCGTCTATTCCTGTACAGGTTCACGCGGCCTGATTGGTCTCGCGAACGTTTTGCTTTCCGACGGCCCCGGACAGGTCCGGGGCGTCAGCTCGAAAATAGAGAATTTCCTGCCAGCACCACGAAAGCGTCTAATCGACAATTAAAACAGCTTGCCGGTGTTCTCTTCCGTCTCGGTGAGTACCATGTTGTCGCCGGCCATGCTACTGATACTTTCCGCGCCAAGCTTGATCATCAGGCGGACTTCGTTCTTCGAATCGGCCGAGTTCAATGCATCCTCATAGCTGATCTTGCCGGCGACATACAGGTCGTACAAGGCTTGGTCGAAGGTCTGCATGCCCTGTTCGCGCGATTGTTTCATCAATTCCTTCAGTTTATGCACTTCTCCCTTCCGGATGTAATCTTTCGCCAGCGGCGTGTTGATCAGGATTTCGACCGCCGGATAACGGCCCTTGCCGTCCGCGCGTTTGATCAATTGTTGCGCGACGATGCCGCGCAGGTTCAGTGATAAATCCATGAATAACTGCGGGTGCATGTCTTCGGGAAAGAAATGCAGAATCCGGTCGATCGCCTGGTTCGCATTATTCGCATGGAGGGTCGATAAACAGAGATGGCCGGTTTCGGCGAAGGTAATCGCATTTTGCATCGTTTCGCGGGTCCGTATTTCGCCGATCAGGATCACGTCGGGCGCCTGCCGCAAGGTGTTTTTCAATGCGACTTCATACGATTCGGTATCGACGCCGACTTCGCGCTGAGTCACGATGCAGCCGAGATGAGGATGCTCGAATTCCATCGGGTCTTCGATCGTTATGATGTGACCGCTGGTGTTTTGGTTGCGGTGTTTGATCAACGCGGCCAACGAGGTCGATTTACCGGTGCCGGTCGCGCCGACAAAGATCACCAGGCCGCGTTTTTCCATGATAAGATCTTTCAATACCGGCGGCAGGTGCAGCGATTCGGCGTCGGGGATGGTGTTTTCGATCCGGCGCAAGACCATGCCGGCCGCATCGCGTTGCATAAACGCGCTGACCCGGAAGCGGCCCATATCGGGCAGACTGATTGCGAATTGGCATTCCTTGGTATTATCGAACTCGTCTTTTTGTCGCTGGTTCATGATGCTGAGCACGATTTTCATCGCCTGCTCGGGCGTCAGCGGGGTTTTGGAGACTTCGACCATCGAGCCGTCGACCTTGATCGTCGGCGCGCGGCCTGAGGTAATGAACAGGTCGGAGGCTTTTTTTTGCACCATTAGTGCGAGTAATGCTTTGAAATCCATGGTATTTCCTTTCGAGAGGCAGTGAGCGCGCTTAACGGAACATGTCTTTGTTAACCGCACGGGTCATCGCGATTTTAGAGGTAATAAGCCCCTTATCGACCAATTCCTTTAGATTCTGATCGAGCGTCTGCATGCCGTCCTTGCGTCCGGTTTGAATCGCCGAATACATTTGTGCGACCTTCGCTTCGCGGATCAGGTTGCGGATCGCAGCGGTGCCGACCATGATCTCGTGCGCCGCGATACGGCCGCCGCCGACTTTTTTGAGCAGCGTTTGCGAAATAACCGCCTGTAGCGACTCTGACAGCATGGAACGGATCATGTCCTTTTCGGCAGCGGGAAACACATCAATGATCCGGTCGATCGTTTTCGCGGCCGATGTGGTATGCAGTGTGCCGAAAACAAGATGGCCGGTTTCGGCCGCGGTCAGTGCAAGTCGGATCGTTTCGAGATCGCGCATTTCGCCGACCAGAATGATGTCCGGATCTTCCCGCAAGGCCGAACGCAGGGCTTCGTTGAAGCCGTGCGTATCGCGGTGCACCTCGCGCTGGTTGATCAGGCATTTCTGGCTTTCGTGCACAAATTCGATCGGATCTTCTACGGTCAGGATATGCGCATAATCATTTGTGTTGATATGGTTGATCATCGCCGCTAGCGTGGTCGATTTGCCGGAACCGGTGGGGCCGGTGACCAGAATCAGGCCGCGGGGTTTCTTGGTCAGTTCTTCGAAGAATTTTGGCGCTTTCAGGTCTTCAAGGCTCAGGACTTTCGACGGAATTGTCCGGAAAACGCCAGCCGCCCCGCGTTCCTGATTAAAGGCGTTGACCCGGAAGCGCGCCACGCCGGGTAGCGCGAACGAAAAGTCGGTTTCGAGAAATTCCTCGTAATCGCGCCGCTGTTTGTCGTTCATGATGTCGTACATCAACGAATGCACGGATTTATGATCGAGGGGCGGCAGGTTAATCCGGCGAATGTCGCCGTCCACCCGGATCATCGGCGGCAGTCCTGCCGATAAATGTAAATCCGACGCATTGTTTTTGACCGAAAAAGCAAGCAACTCGGCAATATCCATAATTTCCTCTAAAGTATTCAAAAGTAGTTGATCTATTGTTAAAAATAGTTCAACTCTTTGTTTTTTTAAAGGCGTGGTGTTTAATAGCCGGTTCTCCAATTATATTGACTCAAAGACGCCATGATCAGAGAAAATCTGAACCTCATTCGTCAGCAAATTCGGGAATATTGTGTTCTTGGCAAGCGCCGCGAAGATTCGGTGCTGCTGTTGGCGGTCAGCAAAAACAAGCCCGCGCATGATATTGCCGAAGCCTATCGGGCTGGGCAGCGTCATTTCGGCGAAAGTTATTGTCAGGAGGCGTTGAAAAAACAGACGGAACTGGGTGTTTATGACATCACCTGGCATTTCATCGGCCCGATTCAATCGAACAAGACCAAGCTGATCGCGGCGCATTTCGATTGGGTGCATAGCGTCGATTCTTTAAAAAACGCAAAAAGGCTGCACGATCAGCGGCCAGCGGGCTTGCCGCCGTTAAATATCTGTTTGCAGGTCAATATCAGTGGCGAGGGATCGAAATCGGGCATCAGCCTCGAAGAGCTGCCGGTGTTGTGCGAGCAAGTGGCGGCGCTGGCTCGGTTAAGACTGCGCGGTGTGATGGCGATCCCTGCGCCGGAAAGCGATCTTGAACGGCAAAGACAACCTTATCGAGCCTTATGTACGACAGTGAAGCAACTGGCGAGGCCGGAACTGGATACCTTTTCGTTCGGCATGACCGGCGATTTAAAGGCTGCGGTTCTGGAAGGTGCGACGATCGTCAGGGTCGGCACTGCGCTGTTCGGGGCGCGCACAACACGCTCCGACTGATTTAAGGGCGTTATCAGACCGCTTGCGCTTCGAGCACCCTGATAATTTCCTCGCATTCGATCACTTTTTTACCGGAGCTCAAAATAAATTCGGCCAACGCGGTAATCGCGCGCCAGTGCGAACGCTGACTGATGAATCGATAGGCCGCCATGAACAGTTCGGCTATAAGCCGCTCTTTTTCCTGTGGCCCTACGATCAGGCAGTCCAGATATTCCTTGGCCAGAGCGACATCCGCCACGCCGCCGTAAAAGTGCAGTGCGTCAAGATTGACCAGGCGCGGATTGAAAATTTCATTGTCGCATAACGCAATATATTTGGCTTCGGCGAGCGGCCCGGCCAGAAAATTGACAATATCGGCCTCGAAAGCGGACTGATAGGCTTGCCGCTCGAGCGGCGAAAAGCGCCGCGTGGCTTCAGTCAGCGAGGACGGCAGCGTATGAATCAGGCGGCCGCCTTCAACCTTGGCAAAGCAGGCCATCGCATGAGAAATGGAATGTCTGGTCTGGCGCGGCCATTGTGTGTCATGCATCATATCCTTGATGATGATCTGAAAGAAAACCGGCGGCAATTGTTTTTGTTTGTTGCCGAGATAGATCGCGGCGGCGTGCCCTGCTTCGTGAATCGCGGTTTGTTTTCTCAGCGTTTCAGGGTGAGCCGGAATGTTGTTGATCAGTATCGCATTGTAGCGTTTCATGTCAGCCCCTTAAAAAGAAGTGCGGACCAGTGGCTGGTCCGCACCGAGAGAGGAAGGATGATAACTTATGCAGTTTTATGGCCTTGCAAAAGTCGAAGGAAAGTCTACCGGCACGATCCATGGTAGAAAATGCGACGGATTGACGCGCGGCAAAATGCCGCATAAATTGGCAAGAATCTTGCGTTATTAATTGGTTTGCCTAAGTGATATTCCGTATTTTCAATGGGTTACGCGATATAAGAGGGCGGCGCTTGTGTGATATGACCGAATCGCTACGGTATATGACATAGTTTTTTTAGGGTTTCAAAAAAACGCTTGTGATCAGAGAGCAGGCGGTCGCGCTCAGTCGAAAAATTATTTTTTTCTGAGCCGCAAGCAGTGCGGTTGCGGACTCAAATCGCGGATTGAGGTATAGGTCATGTCTACCCCGGAAACAACACATCATGGCGACGCATTAGGGTCGTGATGTCTTTTCGGTAAACGGATTGAACCGGCAGGCATAAGTTGCCCGGTTTTAAACCGCGTTCTTCGAGCGATTCGATTTCGGCATAGATAGTCTTGACGTCATAAATTTCCAGCGCGTGATAGATCGATGCGGTATCTTTCATGTCGAATTGTTCCGGTTGCTGCCCGTTTTTTAATTGGAATACCGCATCGTCGAGCAACAACAGTGAAGTTTTCTGGTCGAATGCTGCGGTTGTCAAAATAATATCGAGCATTTCCTGGACGAAAGCGCCGCTGTGCGCAGGTTTACGCAGGATAAACAGATAGCTTTTCATCGACTTTCAACCAAAGACCAGGAAGCGGTCGGCGTGCAGTGTCGCTTCGACCAGTTGACCGAGCCCCCCGATCCGGAAGCCCGCGGCCAGATCGTCATCCTGTTTGCCTTGGCGCTCGGCTTCGTCTAGGCACAGGAGACCGCGTTTTTGTGCGGCCGAAATGCACAGCACCAGATCGATGCGATGACGCTCCGCCAGCCTGCTCCATCTGGAGGTATAGTTGAATTCATCGTCGGGCGGCGTCGCGTATTTCAGACCGTGATAAATACCGTCATGATAAAAAAATACCCGCACCACCTCGTGGCCCAAAGCGAGCGCGGCCTCGATAAAGCGGTAAGCGCTATGGCCGGCGTTCGAGGCATAGGGGCCGGCGTTGATTTGTATCGCGAATTTCATAATCCTGACCGTTTTTTGCGGGTAGGTTAACACAATCGGGCGCACCGGTAAGCGCGGCGTTAAACCGGCTCATATCTTGCGCGAGTTTATTTTCCCTGGTTGGGACTTTACAATAACCCTACTTTTTGAAGATTTAGCACGGCATGTCCCCAAAAAAACGTTACTTATTGATATCGCTCGCCGCAATCTTGGCAGGCGCGGCCTGGTGGCTGGTCCCATCGGTGCTGGAAAAAGGCGGCGCGCTGTCGCCTGCGACCGTTTACACCCGCACGGCGGAAACCGGCGGCACCGAAAAGCCTTGTCCGGACGAGCATCCCGAATGGCGCAAGGCGCAAACGATCGACGGCGTCAGCATCGACGAGGCGCTGTCCTGCGATCCGGACAATCCGTATGACATCGCCGCGGCGGTCAAGGGCACCAACAACATCTCGATGGCGACCCTGATGCAGACGCGCATGGCGCAGGATGCGGTCGTCAAAAAAGACGACCTCGACGGCGACGGCGACCCGGACGTGATCGAAATCAAGCTCGAAGTGGTCGAATTGAACGGCGCAAGCCCGGACGGCGAATTCCTGATCAATACCTTTGACATTGCGCCGGGCATCAAGCCGGGGCTTTGGGTGTTCGCGCCGAAATCGCAAGGCATGGCGCTGAAGAACTTTTTTACGATGCAGGCCAATCCGATCTTGCGCGCGCCGTCGCCGACGATCAGGGTAGAGCAGGGCGATACGGTCAAACTCACGCTCGAAAACATCCATTATTTGCCGCATACGATCCATCTGCACGGCGTCGATCATCCGTTCATGACCGCGGCGGGCGAGGACAACGACGGCATGGAGGAGCATGCGGTGTTTCCGGGTTCCAGTCATACCTATGAGATGAAACCCCGGCATACCGGCACGATGCTCTATCATTGCCATGTGCAAACCGCGCAGCACATGATGATGGGGCTCAGCGGCATCTTCGTGGTCGAGGAAAACAAGCCGAACAACTGGGTACAGACTTTCAACATCGGCGCCGGCCAGGTGCGGCATCCCTCGGTCAAGGTCAAGGAAGACTACAGCCGCGAGTTTGACTTGCTCTATCAATCCCTCGACAAGAAATTGTCCGCGGTGATTCAGAATGCGAACGACACCCGCCTGATCGTGAAACGGATGAGCCGCGAGTACAACATCACCGAGTCGCATGAAAATTATTTCCTCTTAAACGGCCATTCCTTCCCTTACACGGTGCGGGACGGTTTGATCGCTGCCGGCGAAAACGAAAACATCAAGTTGCGCATCGCGAATGCGCAGCGTTCGCCGATGGCGCTGCATATCCACGGCCATAAGGTGACCGTGACCGCGACCGACGGCGTCGAGCGGCCCGAGGCGGTCAGGGAGACGCGCGACGTGCTCGACATCGCCCCTGCGCAGCGGCTCGATGTCGATCTAAAAACGGTCAACGACGGTCTGCACAGTTACGGGCCGGGTGTGTGGATGTTCCATGATCATGCCTCGAACGGCGAGACGACCGACGGCATGGAGCCGGGCGGCAATATCTCGCTGATCGGATATCAGGCTTACCTGGATGCGCAAGGCATGCCGAAGATGCATGGCGAAATGCTCGATGTCGCGTTCGATAAAAATTATTATGCAAAAAATCAGCCGCCCTGGGCAGTGGGCGATTTTACCGAAATGCTCGGCGAGCCGGGCCGGATCGAGCCGAACGTTTTGAAGCTGGTCGCGTTCGGCCTAGCGTGCGGCGCTGCGCTCGGACTTCTCGTTTATCTGATTTTTACCGGCTACAGGAGTCGTCAATGATGAACGCGAGGAACACCACCGTCGCCGCCGGCCTGCTTCTGATCGGCGGCTTGCTGCCGTCGGCTCGCGCAGAAATGATGCATCATCAGGGCATGATGATGGACGAAACCGGCATGATCATGAACGCGAATCCGGACCGGTTGCCACGCGACTGCCCGCAAATTTCAGAAACTGTCGAACTGACGATTCGCGCCGGCCACGAGCACGCGAAAAAGTTTCCCGGCAAGATGTTTGCCTACGACCAGCAGGAATGGAACGTCAAGCCCTGCGCGAAGATCAACATCACCTTCATCAACGATGACCATGTTCGGCATCAGATGATGATCCACGGTTTGCCCGGTTACCTCTATCCCGAAGGTATGCTGCATCTGGAGTTGTTCGGGCACGGACAATTGAAGGCCTCCTTGATCCTGCCGAGCCGGAAAAAGACCTATCTGGTGCACTGCGAGCTGCCGCAGCACCAGGAAAAAGGTATGAAGGCGCAATTGAAGGTCGACGGGGGCGACGGCGATTTGCCGAGTATTCCCGGTTTGACCGAGCCGGCCAAGGCCGATGTATATCCGGTCAATTGGAACCGGCAACATATCGGCATGGCGCTGTTCAGTATTCTGATCGGTACGCTGGCGCCATTTTTACTCCGCATCAAAAAAAATAAGGCGAAGAAAAACGAAGCATAAGCTGGGTCTCGGCTTAATTTACAATCTTCGTCAATGATGCGTCTATTAATGCAATCTGCACAATAACGTTCATTGGCGTTCCTTTTGCTCCAGAGATTTTTGGCATGCCATATTTAGGGCTTGCTTTTTGTGAGGGTAGCTCGTAAGCTCAGTTGGTATCTCTTCGGTTTAGGTTGTGGTACTGTTCCGGAGTGGGCTTTTGTTATAATTACCACAAATATAATAAGAAAATTGTGTTGCCCGGCATCTTTTCAGATAAAGTGTCGTTTAGGTCTGTCGTTGGCAACCCCATGATAATTAACCACTTAATCTTGGGTGGGGAGGAGGGTATGATGGGCAGATTCAGTTTTAAAAAAAAAAGCAGCAAGCAATCCGGCAAAGAGTCGGCGCAACAAAAAGAGGCGCCAGCTATTCAGCAAGCGAAGAAGCCGGCAGAAGCTCGGGATGAGCATCGGGCTTCCGCGGAAACGACCAAAAAATTTGCTTTTCTTCGAGACCGGTCCAAAACGGAGGCTTCGGCAGCGTTAGGCACTGTCCAGCCTGACTTGGTTACCAATATGAATGCCGAAGCCGACTGGCACATTAATCAGAAAAAGCCGAATATTTTACCGGGTTGTGATTCCGGACATCTGCTCCAGGATAAATGGGAGACGCGGGATCGAGCCAACAATTTCTATAATAAACAAGTGCTGGATTTTCTGGCTCCGAAAATGCAGGAGTTCATTAAACGCCAGGAGTTTTTGTTCATCGCGTCAGCCGACCGTAACGGTGAGTGCGACTGCACCTCCAAATTCGGCAACCCCGGTTTTATCCGGGTGTTGAGCGACAAATATCTTATCTATCCCGAATATCGCGGTAACGGCGTGTTCGCCAACACCGGTAACGTGCTCGAAAATCCTCATGTCGCCTTGCTGATGATCGATTTCACTCGTGATACCGTAGGGCTTCATGTCAACGGCAAAGTCAAAGTGGTTGCCAACGACGAGTTGCTGCAATTCAAGGATAAACTGCCCGAAGATGTGATTGAAGAGATTCATCAGGAAGGCAAGAAATGCCCGGAGCGCTGGGTCATGATCGAAGTTGAGGAAGCTTATATCCAGTGCTCCAAGCATATCCCATTGATGAAAAAGCTGGATAAAAAAATCGATTGGGGGACCGATAATGTGGTGGCAAAGGGCGGCGACTATTTCGAGTTGATGAATATCCCGCTATATAAGCGCATTGGCGGCGATAAAGTGATGGAAGTCGTTACCGATGCCTTTTACCGGAAAGTGCTCCAGGATGAACTGGTGGGTCATTTTTTTGAAGATATCGATATGGAAAGACAGCGTTTGAAACAGAAATCTTTTCTGAGCATGGCTTTCGGCGGGCCTTACCAATACAGTGCGCTGGATTTAAGAGAAGGCCATAAACAGCTGAAGGAAAAATATGGCCTGTCGGATCAACATTTCAATCGGGTATGCGAAATTTTTAAAGAAACGGTGAGCGAATTAAATGTTCCGCCTGACCAGATCGAGGAAATGATGGCGATTCTCGAAAGCACCCGCGATGACGTGTTGAACCGCTAGCCTCTAAATCATGATTCCCCCAATAGAGACAAGGGTGAGCGTATGAGTAAAGTCAAAACTTTGCTTCTGAATGGCAAAACATACGACTGCATGGTGGGGGAGACCGTGCTGGATGCGCTGATTCGGCAGAAGGTTTCCGTGCCATATTCCTGCATGAAGCAAACCTGCATGAGCTGTATGATCAAGCATTGAATTGTTCCCCGCCGATAAAATCGCAGATTAATCTGAAAGAAACCCTACAGTTGCAAAACAATTTTCTGGCTTGCGCCTGTGTGCCTGTGCGCGATATGGAGATCGTTTTGAATCAGGAAAAATTAACCACACAAGTGGTGTCGAAGGTCGTCGAGATCAATCGCCTGAATCATGCGATGATCGAATTAGTATTGCAGCTAGAGACCCCCGTAGATTTCCATGGCGGGCAGTCCACGCTGTTATTGAATTATGAACACATCGGCAAAAAATTTTCGATTGCCTCGCCGACCAGCGCCAGTACTCTCGGAAAAATGGATGTGCATGTCGAGCGGCTCAAAGGCGGCGCTTTTTCGGAGTGGATGCATAGCAGTTTGAAAATTGGCGACAAGTTGCATGTTTGCGGTGTCAGCGGAGAAATGTTTTATCTTCCGGGACATCCTGCGCAGCCCCTGCTGCTGGTCGGCTGGCACTGTGGTTTGACCGCTCTGATCGGCATTGTGCAGGATATTTTTGAGTCCGGCCATACAGGAGCGGTCTATTTGTTTCATAGCGTCGATTTTGACGATCATTTGTATTACAAAGCGGAGCTGCGGGAAATTGGCGAATATTTTCCTAATTTTCATTATGTCCCTTGTGTGCAGCAGGGAATTGTGCCGGAAGGAGGGTATCTCGGCGAGGTTGATCAAATCATAGCCAACAGACTTCCCGATCTGACAGGGTGGAGAGTATTTCTGTGCGGAAAGAGAAATCAAATACACACGGTCCAGCGCTACGCCTATTTGGCAGGCGCAACGATGAAGGGTATTTTTCTGGAAGTGACCTCAATCTGACATCGCATGAAGTGCAAGGGGGGATCATGGTGAGCAAGCAAAACGGCCTTGAAGCTGACGACAATTTTTTTTGGCAAAAAGCCTTTTTTTCCGGTCACAAGCATGCGCAACCGTTGCGCCGTACAAAAAACGATCTAGCCAAAGCGCACCGCCAGAAAATCGGCGATGCGGGCGCCTTGTGGCTGAATCAGCTGTTTGCCGGAGTTAACCCGAATCAGGGACTGGGCGATCATATGCGGGTCTTGAAAGCGGGTATGGTGGTCTATGAAATTTCGACGCAAAATCTAGCAAAGGAAACCATCATAGGACGTCATCCGGATGCCGATTTGCAGCTTGAATCGAACAAAATGGCGATGTTCCATGCAGTGATATTCAATCATCATGGCGGGCTCTATCTTGAAAGCCTGGATGAAGAGAATGGCACTCTCGTTAACCGGAAAAAATTGCCCTTAAAAAAACAGATTTTGCTGCACGACGGCATACAAGTCGATTTGCCCGATTACCGGCTGGAATTTTCGATTGCCGATGTAGAGGCTCCCGCGGATGCGGCCGAAGAGGGCCTCGAAACCTATGCGAAGGATGCTGTTCCTGACTTTTTTTACAAAGCGCCACCGCCACCGCCAAGTCCGCTGCTGATCAATCTGATCGAAGACCGGGGGTATTTAAAAATATGGAGCGAAGGCATTACCCAGTTAAAGATTGTCGATATCATTGAAGAAACGCATGATTGCAAAACCTTTCGCATGTCCGGCGTGCAACCCTTACTTTTCTCTTATAAGCCGGGACAGTTCATTACCTTCATTCTTGATATAAACGGCCAGGAGGTCAGGCGTTCTTACAGTATGTCGTCCAGTCCTTCCAGGCCGCATCTGCTGGAAGTGACGATCAAAAGGGTGCCCGGCGGACTGGTTTCGAACTGGTTTTGCGATCATGTCAAACTGGGCGACGAATTGATCGTGAAAGGGCCGATGGGGCGTTTTACCTGTTTTAATTACCCCTCGCCGAAAATGTTGTTTATCGGCGCCGGCAGCGGTATCACGCCGATCCTGTCGATGTGCCGGTGGATTGCCGACACGGCTTCGGATGTGGATGTCAAATTATTGGCCTCGTTTAAATCGCCGCCGGATATCATTTTTCGCAAGGAGTTCGAAATGCTCTCGGCCCGGTGTAGAGGTTTCCAAACGGCGATTACCGTGACATCGGGATGGAAGGGAACGGATTCCTGGACGGGCTTCACCGGGCGCATCAATCGACACATGCTGGCGATGCTCGTGCCCGACATTCTCGATCGCGACGTGTTTTTATGTGGCCCTGAGCCTTTCGCTGAAAATATTAACGAGATTCTGCGCGATCTGGGCTACGATATGTCCCGTTATCATACCGAGAGCTATGGCGCGGGCCGTTCTGCGCAAACGTCCAACGGTGCGGCCAGGTCCTTGCAGTTAAAAGGGCCGCTGCATAAAGTGAAATTTACCAAATCGGGTAAAATTGTCGATACCGATGAGCAGGTGACCCTGCTGGAGTTGGCCGAGGCGCATGGCATCGAAGTGGATTACAGTTGCCGCGTCGGTGGTTGCGGCGAATGCGAGATGAAATGCCGAGGGCAGGTGCATGTCAGTCCTGCCTGTGAGATTGATGAAAAAGCCCGTAAAGCGGGCTTTGTTTATAGCTGCTGTACGACGGCCCGCTCGGATTTGGAATTGGATATTTAAGCGGCGCGGCCATTTGAAAATGAATGACCGAGCGCTTCATCAACCATTAGGTTAAAAAACAGGATAGCGAATGAAATTACTCGCGGTGGAGACCGCAACCGAAGCGTGCTCGGCCGCGCTGTACCTGGATGGTGAAGTGCTCGAGCGCTATCAGGTGTCGCAAAGAGACCATGCGCAATTGATTCTGCCGATGATAGACGGCCTTATGAGCGAGGCGGGCTTGACGCTTTCTGCGCTCGATGCGCTCGCGTTCGGCCGCGGCCCCGGTTCGTTTACCGGCGTCAGGATCGCGACCGGCGTGATTCACGGCATTGCACTGGGCGGCGATCTGCCGGTCGTGCCGGTGTCGACGCTGGCGGCGGTCGCGCAGGAGTTTTTCGACAGAAACACCGATGGCTGCGATACGGTCTTCACCGCGATGGATGCGCGGATGGGCGAAATCTATTTCGCGGTGTATCGACAGAGAGAGACCGGGATTGCCGAATTGCTCGGCGAGGAAAAAGTCACGCCGGCCAGTGAGATCGTATTTCCCGACCTGACCGGCGCCGGCATCGGCACCGGCTGGGGCGTGTATCGGGAGGCGCTGCTGCAACGGTTGGCCGGGCGGGTCGGCCTGATCGAGACGGATAATCTGCCGCGCGCCGGCGCGATCGCCCGCCTAGGCGCGCACGGATTCGCGCTGGGCTTGGCGGTCGATGTCGAGGACGCGCAACCGGTTTACTTGCGCAACAAGGTCGCGAAGAAAGAATCGGAACGCTGACGGCGGCTGCTTTCAATAAACCATTCAACGGTTTGGCGCGTGAATACGGTATAATGCCCCATTGTTTGACGCCTTTTGGAACCATGGCCCAGTTTTTTGAAATCCATCCCGAAAATCCGCAATTGCGCCTGATTCATCGCACCGTGGAAATTATCCGCAACGGGGGCGTGATCGTGTATCCGACCGATTCCTCGTATGCGCTCGCCTGCCAGATCGGCGATAAGGCCGCGCTGGATAGGATCCGCCAGATAAGGCAGCTCGACGACAAGCACAACTTCACTCTGGTCTGCAAGGACCTCGCGCAGGTGTCCAATTTCACCAAGATCGGCAACGACGCCTACCGAATGATCAAGGCGCTGACGCCGGGCCCGTTTACGTTCATCCTGGATGCGACCCGCGAAGTGCCGCGCCGCCTGCAACACCCGAAAAAGAAAACAATCGGTGTCAGGATTCCGGATCATGCGATCGCGCAGATGCTGGTCACCGAGCTCGAAGAGCCTTTGTTCACGACCAGTCTGCTATTGCCCGGAGTGAGTGAGCCGCCGACCGATCCTTACGATATCCGCAAACGCCTGGAGCATGAGATCGAGCTGGTGATCGACGCCGGGATCATCGACTACCGCGAAACCACGATCATTGAATTTTCGAGCAGCGGCCCCGAAATCACCCGGCAGGGCATCGGCATCGCGCCGATGCTGGATTAACTGAGGATACCGCATATGATGAATGAATTGTCGCTGGTGCAGCGGATCGTGGTCTGGATACTGCCGGTGGTCTTTGCGATTACCGTGCACGAAGTCGCGCACGGCTGGGTTGCCAAAAAATGCGGCGATAATACGGCTTTCCAGCAGGGGCGGCTGACTTTGAACCCGCTCAAGCACATCGACTGGTTTGGCACCGTAATATTGCCGGGCCTGTTGCTGATGACCGGCACCGGCTTCATTTTCGGCTGGGCCAAACCGGTGCCGGTCGACGCAAGAAATTTCAAGAACCCGCGCAAGGACATGGCATGGGTCGCGCTGGCGGGACCGGTCTCGAACCTCTTGATGGCGGTCGGCTGGGCGCTGCTGGTGCGGATTGGCGTGCTGATCGGCGTCGAAGCGATTTCTTTGCCGTTGATTTATACCGGCGTCGCCGGCATTTCAATCAACTTGGTTCTGGCCCTGATCAACCTGTTGCCGATTCCTCCGTTGGACGGCAGCCGAGTGGTCACCGGGCTTTTGCCGAATTATTGGGCATGGCAGTATAATCGCCTGGAGCGTTATGGCTTCATCATCCTGTTGGTTCTGCTTTATACCCGGATTTTGAATGCGCTTCTGGAATATCCGATGTATATCGCGCAAAAGATGTTTTTTTCGATCGCCGGCATCTGAGTTTATGTGGATAAGCCGGACCATGGCCGAGCGATGAATGATTTGAGCCACGATTTCGTCCCGGAACGGGCGGCAGTGATTGCGATCGTGAACGGCGAGCCGTTCGAGCAATTGCCGGACGACCTTTACATACCGCCGAATGCGCTGGAAGTGTTTCTCGAGTTGTTCGAGGGGCCGCTGGATTTATTGCTGTATCTGATTCGGCGGCAGAACCTCGATATCGTCGAAGTGTCGATCGCCAATGTGACGCATCAGTACATTTCCTACATTCAGATGATGAGCGAGATGAACCTGGAACTGGCGGCCGAATACCTGGTGATGGCGGCGTGGCTTGCGGAAATCAAATCGCGGATGTTGCTGCCGCGTCAACAGGAAGCGGAAGAAGACGAAGAAGATCCCCGGGCGATCTTGATTCGCCGCTTGCAGGAATATGAATGCATCAAAAATGCCGCTGAAAATATCGACCGGATGCCGAGGCTCGAGCGTGAGCTTTTTACTTGCGTTGCCGATACCTCAAACTTGACTTTCGAAAAGAAGCTGCCTGACGTCACGATGAAGGAAATGTTGCTCGCATTACAGCAGGTCTTGAAGCGCGCCGAGCAATTCAGTCATCACCATGTAACCCTGGAGCCGTTGTCGGTTCGCGAACGCATGTCCACCATTCTGGGCAACCTGAAAGGCGCCGAAAGCCTGCGTTTTACCGAATTGTTCCTCCATAAGGAAGGTCGGCCCGGCGTGCTGGTCGCGTTTCTGGCGATACTCGAACTCGCCAAGGAAGGATTGATCGAAATCATTCAACTCGAGCCATTTGCCGAGATCAGCGTGCGCGGCGCCGCAGCCGCGATTCCGAACTAAACCGCCACCAATCGCCGTGGAAATCCAACGTATTGTAGAAGCCATTTTATTTGCCGCGAACCGGTCGATGACCTGCAAGGATATTCAGCAAGTCTTTCCCGAAATCGAACAACCGGAACTTGCCGAGATTCAGAACGCCGTCGATCAAATTGCCGCAGAATATCAATCCCGACCGGTCGAATTGAAACAGGTCGCGAGCGGCTACCGTTTTCAGGTTCGGCAGGAATTGTCGCGTTGGGTGCAGCGACTGTTCGAAGAAAAACCGCCTAAATATTCGCGCGCTTTGCTCGAAACGCTGGCTATCATCGCCTACCGTCAGCCGGTCACCCGCGGCGACATCGAAGATATTCGCGGCGTCAGCGTAAGCTCCGGCATCATCCAGACTCTGCTCGAGCGCGAATGGGTTCGGGTGGTCGCACATAAGGAAGTGCCGGGCAGACCCGGCTTATACGGGACGACCAAGCAGTTTTTGGATTATTTCAATATCAAGTCATTAAGTGAGTTGCCGACGTTGGAGCAGATACAGGAGCTCGAATTGACGCCGGAAATCACGCAAGCCCCTGAACAGGAAGCCAGTGAAAAACAGGAAACCCGAGAAGAACCAACCGAAATCAGAGAAGAGCCATCCGAAACCGTTCCGGAAACCGGCGCCTGAAGCCAGGCCGCCCATCAGGCCGAAAACCGTAGCGGCCGCGCAGGAAGAAGGCGCGGGCGAGCGCATTCAAAAAGTGTTGGCGCGCGGAGGCGTCGGCTCGCGCCGGGAAATCGAGCGTTGGATTCAGGAAGGCCGGGTAATGGTCAACGGCGCCGTCGCGGCCCTGGGTGCACGTTTGCAGCCGGGCGATACGCTGCAGATCAATGGGCGTTATGTCGATTGGCAAAAATTCGATCGTCAGCCGACCCGTGTGCTGCTTTATCACAAGCCAACCGGCGAAGTCGTTACGCGCCGCGATCCGGAAGGCCGTCCGGTGATATTTACGCAATTGCCGAAACTCGCGGCGGCGCGCTGGATCTCGGTGGGTCGTCTCGACATCAATACGTCGGGCCTGTTGCTGGTCACCAATAACGGCGAACTGGCCAACCGGCTGATGCATCCGAAAACGCAGATCGAACGCGAATATGCGGTACGCATTTTGGGCGAGGTGTCCGAGGCGACGATCGAAAAATTGAAACAGGGCGTCGAGCTCGAAGACGGTATGGCAAAATTCAACGAAGTCCGCTTTTACGCCGGCGAAGGCGCGAATAAATGGTACTACGTGACGGTCAGCGAAGGCCGTAACCGTCTGGTCCGACGCTTGTGGGAGTCGCAGCAGGTGGTCGTGAGCCGATTGATGCGGGTGCGCTATGGGCCGGTGGTGCTGCCTGAACGCTTGAAAGCGCATTCCTTCTATGAATTGTCCGATAAGGAACTGGACATCTTGTTTGAGTTTGCCGGTTTGCCCAGAGACAATCCTTCGGTTCAACCGAAAGCCGAATCCAAAAGCGGCAGGCCGGCCCGGTAAAAAATAATGTCTTTGAGACCGCTCCCGCGCTAATGTGGGAACGGTCTCAAAAATCAGGACTTGTTCTGGTCCGGTTTGATCGTTTCGGCTTTCAATTCGAAGTCCATTAGCACACGTTTGGCGGCTTTCGTGACTTCCTTCTTGTTCTTATAAGGGCCGGCGATGACATGGTATTCGTCGTTTAATTTCACCTTGCGCGCCGGAATCGGCGGTCCTTGATGATTCAGCATCGCGGCAAGTTGTTCGGCTTCGGTTTCGGTTCGATAGGTGGCGACCCGCATCGACCAGTCGCTGTCTTTGAGTTCCGCAACCTCGGGTTGGCCGTACAAGCGTTCAGGGTGCGCCACTTGCACCGCCTTCGCTGAGAGTTCCGCAAGTTCCGGGCTGTTCTTCAATACCGGCGTCGGAATGCCGTCCGCGCGCTGAATCACCTGTTCGACCCTTTCCCAATCGACCTCGGCGTTATTGTCGGCAGCCACCTTCTTCAGTTGTTTGAGAAACTGCTTTTTCAATTTGCCCTTACTCCCGGCCCATTTATCCAACGGTTCGTGCGCCTCGATATACAGGGCATGCTGCTGCCAGGCAACCAGGTAAGGTTGATGCACGATACGCACCTTGGTACCGACTGTGACTTTATTGAACAACTTTTCAATGTCTTCCGGATAAAGCTGAATGCAGCCGTGGCTGATCTGCATGCCGATGCCGTAGGGTTTATTGGTGCCGTGGATCAGATAGCTCGGAAAACCTAGCCGCATTGCATAATAACCGAGCGGATTGTCTGGGCCCGAGCGCACGACTGTCGGAAGCGTATCGCCTTTTTCGGCATGTTCGCGCTGGATCGACGGCGGCACATGCCACTCCGGATTGACTTGTTTGCTTACGATGCTCGTCACGCCCATCGGCGAGCTCCAGCCTTGCCGGCCGATGCCGACTGGATAGGTATAAACCTTGGCCGCTTCTTTTTTCGGGTAGTAGAACAAGCGCATGTTCGCGAGGTTCAGCACGATGTCCTTGTGCGGCGCATCGGGCAAAATGAACTCCAAAGGCAAGAGCGCCCGGCTGCCCGGTGTGGGCGTCCAGGGCCGGATCGTGCTATTCGCGACCGCAATGTCGTTAAAGCCCAAGCCATAATGGCGGGCGATGTCGGATAGGGTATCGTTCGGCTGCGTATCGACGGCGGCGAGCGTGCCGACCATGTTTTGGTCGGGCGCCAGTTCAAATTCGTGGCTGGCGATGCTGTGGATTTCCGGGCGTGTTGCTGGCGTGCTAACGGCCGGAGGAGCATCGGACGGAAACCAGGAAGACATTGTCTGGCAACCGCTCAGTACGCTGCCGAGTAGCGCAATCAGGATCGGCGAGGTGCGCCGGCTTGGGGAGTGTGGGGATGTGATCATGACGATTTGTGGAGCTTGGATGACAAATAAAGAATTCTTCTGCGTACTGCATTGAGCATACAGGCAAAAGATTAAAAAGGAATTAAAAAGGAATTAAAAATAAATTAAATAGTAACGCGTAGATATTAGGCAGGGAAGTAAGATTCGCTTGTAAATTAAAGCGTTAATGTGACGGAGTAAAAAGGGATCGCAAAAAGTTTGCATTCAAGGCAAGACTTTTATACCAGGATGATCTAATAATGCTAGCATTTTTTGATAATTACGCAGGGGATCATCACGGTAATTTTTTTAGAATAAGCGTATGGCCATTCCCGAAAGGTCCATGATGGTTTTGGGCTTTTCTTGAATTTTGAGGTTATAAATTTTTGTAATGGGGTGCGGCAATGAATATTAGGGGCTGTTGCCGTTTTACATAGGTAACTTGGTGAGAATGGCAATGACACACTTCACGGTAATAACGGTTCCGACAGTCTGGTCGGCGGGCCGGGCGACTATCTTATTTACGGTGGGAATGGCAATGACGACTTATCGGGTTATGACGATGACGAAAGTGACGATCCCGCTGAAGGCGGAGATTTAGAGGGTGATGGTGATGGTGATGTGGATTCGGTGGGAAAGACAAGGATTTTTGCACGGATGATGCTAACGACTGCGTAGAAGTCGAAATCGAAGATAATCACGGTCCAGGCCATTCTCGATTCAATCTCGGAAAAAATTAAAAAATAGAAAGGTCGTGGATAGCCGCATTTGCGGCTATCCTTTTTTCGGGGCTGGTAAATACATTAGGATTCGGTCAAACCATACGGTTATGGCAATTAAACGCCGGACGAATGAAGCAAACAGTCTTGCTGTTCGGCGGAAGCTTGACAATTTCCGACTAAAAAGCTCAGAATTAAGGATCGCCCAATCATAAAGACTGTCTAATATTTCATGAATTCCCGAACCCTACTTACCCGCCTCGATGACCTTGTCTTCGACAACCGTTTCATTCGCGAGCTTCCCGGCGACCCTGAAACGGCCAATTATCGGCGGCAAGTCGCCGGCGCCTGTTATTCTCGTGTATTGCCGACCCAGGTTTCAGCTCCGCAATTGGTCGCTTATTCCAAAGAAGTCGCCGAGCTGTTAGATTTGTCTCCTGAGCTTTGCGCATCCGACGACTTTTTCCAAGTGTTTGCCGGCAATCGGCTGGTGCAAGGCATGGAGCCTTACGCGATGTGCTACGGCGGCCATCAATTCGGATACTGGGCAGGCCAACTCGGCGATGGGCGCGCGATCAATCTAGGCGAAGTGGCGAACCGGCGCGGCGAGCGTTGGACCTTGCAGCTCAAGGGCGCGGGGGCGACACCTTACTCGCGCAATGCGGACGGTCTGGCGGTGTTGCGCTCGTCGATCCGCGAGTTTCTCTGTAGCGAGGCGATGCATCATCTCGGCGTGCCGACCACGCGTGCGTTGAGCGTGGTGTTGACCGGCGAAGCGGTGATACGCGACATGTTTTACAACGGCAATCCGCGGGCCGAGCCGGGGGCGGTCGTTTGTCGAGTTGCGCCGTCGTTTACCCGTTTCGGCAATTTTCAGATTTTGGCCGCGCGCGGCGAGATCGATTTGTTGCGCCGGTTTGTCGACTATACGATTCGGATCGATTTTCCGCATCTTGGCGAGCCGTCACCGGCGGTTTATGCGGACTGGTTTCTGGAAGTGTGTCGCCGAACCGCCGGTATGATCGTACACTGGCAGCGAGTCGGCTTCGTGCATGGCGTGATGAATACCGACAATATGTCGATCTTGGGGTTAACGATCGACTATGGCCCCTACGGCTGGCTCGAAAATTACGATCCGCACTGGACTCCGAATACGACCGACGCCGAGGAGCGCCGCTACCGTTTCGGCCAGCAGCCGCAAATTGGGTATTGGAATCTCGGTCAACTGGCCAATGCGCTATATCCTTTGTTCGGCGAGGCCGAGCCGCTGCAGGCGGGGCTCAAGGCGTATGCCGAAACTTTCGATCAAGGCTGGCAACAAACCATGGTCGGCAAACTGGGGCTTGTCGCTTATAGACCCGAAACCGACGACGATTTGGTTGCCGAGCTTTTTGCGCTGCTGCAACGGGCCGAAACCGACATGACGCTATTTTTCAGGCGACTTGCCGGTTTGACTATTGCTACGGAGCACGAGGGCTGGGAAACGGAAATGACTGCTTTATTGCAGGATAGTTATTACCTGCCGGAACAACTGACGCCCGAATACCGTGAAAGGCTGTCTCACTGGCTTCGCCATTATCGCGAGCGGCTCAGGCGGGACGGCCTCGCCGACGCCGAGCGGCGCAGCCGGATGAATGCGGTCAATCCCAAGTATGTGTTGCGCAATTATCTTGCGCAACTGGCGATCGACAAGGCCGAGCAGGGCGATTTTGCGATGGTCGACGAGTTGCTCGACCTGCTGCGCCGGCCCTACGACGAGCAACCCGGCAAGGATCATTGCGCGGCGAAACGCCCTGACTGGGCGCGCAGCCGTCCCGGTTGTTCGATGTTGTCGTGCAGTTCTTGAGTCGTGTAGGGCGCCCACCATTGTAATAACTTTTTCCCTTAATCATCCTGTCATTTCGTACCCCTATAATTCGCCCCTCAATAAATCGCTCCGAAGGGGCGAGTTTTATGAAGAAGTTCCCAAGCGCTAGATATAGCGGCGCCGCGCTGTCTTTGATTCTGGCTTTGACGGCTGTCGATACCATTGCATCAGATGATGTGCCGTTGATGGAGAAAGGAATTCAAATCGGCGATCTGGCGCCGGGTCGAGCGATCATCTGGAGACAATCTGACTGTCCATCACGAATGATGGTGGAATATGCATTCAACGATAGATTCGACGATGCCCGGGTAATCAGAGGGCCTTACGCTTTTGCCGAGCCCGATTTTTCTGCTCGGCAGGATTTGGTCGAACTCCCCGAAGGCAGCGATGTCTTCGTGAAGGTGTGGTTCGAGGATCTGACCAATGCCCGTCATAAAAGCGGGCTTGTAACAGGCCATTTTCGTACGGTCGGCAAACTCGACAATATTCGTTTCGTCTGGGGCGGCGATACGGCGGGACAAGGCTTGGGCATTAATGAAGCCTTTGGCGGCATGAAAATGCCAGGCCGAACCGCTGAACGAGTCCCGCGGCCGATACAAATATAACCTACTCGATGACAACCTGCGCCGATTCAATGCCGAGGTTCCGCAAATCTGGTCGACTCATCTCTGTTGACGGTGCCTCTTGCCACTGTCAGTCGACGAATGCTACCGGAAAACCATCCGTCCCGCTTCATCATATCTTCGCTTCGACTTCCAAGGGCGCAAAACGGCAATCGCCTTTTGCGCCCTTGGATCACGGTTTATCGCGTTATTTGCGAAAAAAGAATCAAATACGCTTTAAAACAAGTTCTCGGTCACATAGACATCGTATTCCGAAACAACGACGCCGATACCTTGCCGATCGTATTGCGGCGATAACATGACTTTACGGTGATGCGGGCTGTCCATCCAGCCCTGGACAATCGTTTGGACAAGCCGGTTCGGGGCTATCCACTCGTAGTCCTTTTTAACGGTGATGCCGTTTTGTTTGGTGGTAACTATCTTGTCGTAAAGACGGGCCAGGAAAATGTTTTCAGCGACACCCGTTGCCAAGGTTGTCGCATCGATCTGCTTCTTTTTATCCCAGCCTTGTCGTTTGGCTCTGTCCGAAGGATATTCTCCCCGTAAATTGACATGGTTAAAAAAATGATGGCTCGCCATGTCCTGACTATGTTTGCGGGCAACCGTAGTGAGTTGCTCTTCGGCGTTTAACGGGGGCAGACCGTGGTTTTGCCGTATCCAATTGATCTGTTGATGGATTTGACGCTCCAGCTCATTGGAGTTGATAGGCGGGGGCGAGTCCGCGCCGACTGCTGATGCGAATTGAACGGTGCCAAGCCATAAAATGCTTGTGAGAAAAATTTTTTGCATGGTGCGTATGGGCAAAACTGAGTCCAAAACTCTAATTAGTTTTTCCATTGGGATGCAAGTTCAAAATGTAGGGTTTAAAGGTCGAAACTACGAACTTTCTTTGTTGATAGCGGAATCGTGGTGCGGCTTTAATACCTCGATTTCTCATGATCTCGGCGTGATGACGCCGATGACGGTGCAGTTGCCCTCTTCCTGGCGCCGGGCGGGATATACATCCCGTCCGTAATTGTTTAAGGGACCTGAACATGCGGGATGATTTGCGCAAACGAACAGTCTTTAAACGTTTGGGGCGGGGTTGCAAACCCCGTCCCGCTGGTAGGAGATGAGTCCATATCATTAGTCTACCAGCTAGCACGAGTTTGACTAAATATTCGGCATTATATATAGTTAAGGCGATTAAGAAATGGCATTTTTTTCCTATACGCGCAACTGTCATCACGCGAATGGCTGACAGCGGGCCATACCGGAATATCCCCAAACGTCGATGCGCATCGGATGCCCGGTTAGCATCTGGCGCCAATCTCAGGAGTATCTCAAGATGTACGTGACCATCGTGATGGGCAAGATTGTTTATGGCAACAGCGTGCCCGAACTGTCGTCTTATGTGGCGAATGTCGAGAACAAAGCATCGCATTCGAATACCACGACTACGGCGATCGGCAGCAACGAATGGTCGGCGCTGAAAATAGCATTGACGCCTCAGATGGTGCAGTTTCCAGGGCAGCAGCCCGTGCTGCAACAGGCACCAACCCCCGCAAATTGTGTGAATTTGAGTTCAGCTCAGTTCCTGCGTTTCAAGAACGCAGGTAAACAAAATGCGTCAGTGGCCAAGTCGTTTACCGACCCATTGACCGGCAATGTGATCACCTATCAGCGTACCGATCGCACCAGCGACGCCACGCTTGAGAAATGGGACGTAGCTCGATACAACGATCTGGTCGGACGCGTCGCGCCCTGGGGTACACACGGCGCGACCAACCGCGACCATTTGCTCGCCAACTCGATTAACCAACTCATGTACCAGCAGGGCAACAACCCTTACAGTGTTCACTCGCCTAACGACCTAAAGAACCAGGCCTTCGCGATGACAGTATCTGGCAAGCACCACCGCGAAGGCAGCGCTACCTATGGAGGCCGCGTGCAAGCGATTAAACAGCAACATGCCAACAACCCGACCGTTGGGGCGCGTGTCGAGATGGATGCGATGATGGCGCACAAGAACGACCCTTCTAACCGCACGAGCAACAAGGCTACGCTGCGCATTGAGATGGTCGGAGCCTATGCTTACCTCTACAAGTGTTTGGTTGAGCAAGGCGTGATTGTTGCCACCGATAATACAGACAAGATGCTGATCAACTATTTGCGCGCAGCTGCCGCCGCGGACGATGGTCAGTGGCGCATCAACCCAGCCAATATTGGACTGGTCGCACAAAGCAGCACAACGACGGGCTCGGGCACCAAGTGGACGGTCTGAAGAGTCGGTTTGTGCTGCTCAATCCGCCTGTGGTTTGATATTGGCCGGCTCGAATGCCATCACATTTGTATCAAAAGTCAGCGTTGGCGCCGGACGGGATATGTATCCCGGCAGTAATTGCTTAAAGGGACTTGAGCGTGGAGGATGATTTGCTCAGGTGAACAGTCTTTGAGCGATTGGGAGGAGGCTGCAAACACCGTCCAGCTCGGTTTAGCCTCAATGCGAGACGGTTTTGGGGAATTTTTCGACAATTTTTTCGACGGCTTCTCGAATACGTTCCGCATTGGTTTGCGGATCGCTGACCGTGCCGGTGCCAATGCCGCGAAACACCAATTTCTGGGTCTTTGCATCCACGAAATCCAGTATCAGAGTGCCTTCGGTATATTGCGATACGTCAGTATACGCGCGGGGAGCATTTGCCCATAAGCCGTAACCTCCGTATCCATAGGGTATCCTGCCATAATCCATGGCGCTCGATTGGTAAACGGCCAGTTTTTCTTTGGTAGAAATATGGCGAACCACATGAAGATCGGCGTCTTTGGAAACTTCGGTAATGTTGTGTGCCGCGAGATTTATGCGCAGGGAGTCGCGGAGCGCTGCTTCGCCGGATGGCGACAGCGGAATTTTTTCGCTTGAAGGCGCTAATGTATAAGTTCGGTATTGAGCAAATGACGTCGAATGGTCATAGTCGGTAGTAACCGATACTGTCGAGCAGGCAGCCTGGAACAGGCTTAAGGCAACAAGCACGTATGGGGATAGTTTTGTAAACATGACCGCTCTACCTCTTATTGGAAATTCCGGAATGGAAACCAATTTAACTGACTTTAACCTTGTTGTCTAGGTAGCGATGTACGGCGCACTGGCGGTAGTGTAATGCGCCGAATATTCGAGGGTTACTGCCGGTAGGTTTACGACCCTGACTCTTCCGTATCGCGTTGAAACTCTACTTGCCAGACGTGGTGTTTAGGCTGAGCTGTTCAGTTTAACTCGGGATAAACATTTATCCGATGCCTGAGGTTTTTTACAGTTTGGCCGGTTTGAAATGCAGGAATTTAAAGCTTGGCGCCGGACGGGATATACATCCCATCCGATTGCCTCACCGCTTTTACGGTTTTGCATGTTTGAAATACAAAAACTTGAATCCTATCGCGCAGCCAATGCCCACCAGGATATAAGCATAATTGACAAACAAGCCGGAAAGGGTGCCAGGATTGTGTTCAACCGCGTCGCGCAGTCCCGGGGTTATGGCAAGTGTCCAGACGATGCAGGGGATCAGATAGGACAGAAACCCCATACCGGCTGAAAATAGCGGATTCTTGCCGGTTGCTTCGGCGCTTTTGTAAAACCAGTAGGTGATCAGGAAAGCGGTAATGGTGCCAATCATAATGAAATTCCGTGAGTGATGTTGAGTGACAGCGGAACAGTATCAAATTGTTTTCCTGCACTCAAGCATAACGCCGATATTGGTCTTAAAGCCTGCGTAGGTTCGATTAGCGCAGGGTAATCGGGCGCATGTCATTCACTCCTCCAATTACGTAATCAACATCACCGCACCAATTCGGCGGATAAATCCCTTTCGCGACATAGCGATGAAAAGTCGAATAAGGCCAATCCGCGACATGCTTTACTAGGCCATGTTTAACCGGATTGATGTGGATGTAATCGATATGGCGATTGAAGTCTTCGTCATTCCGAATCGTATGCTCCCAATAGCGACGCTGCCAGACGAGCGTGCTGCCGTCCTGGCGTTTTTCGACCGGAATGCCCGCTTGTGAAAGCTGGCAGCTGAAATTTGATTTGATAGCCTTCCAACGGGCCGGATAATTGCTATCGCCTGGCGGCAGCTTAATGTTTTCGCGTTTTGCAGCCTTAACCCAGCTTCCAACGGGCCGGATAATTGCTATCGCCTGGCGGCAAAGTCCATATAGAATGCAGGTGATCGGGCAAAACCACAATGGCATCGATGCGAAAAGGCTGAGAGCGAAGCGTGTCTCGAAAGGCCTGACGTAATAAGCCGATTGATTGGGTCAATTGCTGCGAACGGCGGTTACGTAATGCTACGGTAAAAAAATAGGTACCGCCAGGAACGAAATTGCGCCGATAGTTGACCATGGATTCAAGCCAGTTTGCTGGTTCAGCCGGATTTTCGCCCCAAATCAGCTTTGGGTCAATGTCTGGAGAGAAGTATGTAGCCTCGATGAAGCTTTGCGGAATCGAGGAGTTTCGAAGCCGCAAAGCCCTCGATTCCGCTGCGCTACATCGAGGCTACCTTGCTATGGGCGGACTAAGAAGAGGCTTTTTTAGTTACCTATATTAGCAATCACTGTTCATGCAATTGCCCTGGTTAGGAAACCAGTCGTAAATTGATGGGCTACCGTTGTATATACCACCAGCTCTGGTTTGACCGCACGTGATGTCATGCCCCCAACAGTCTCCATGAATATAGATATGTGCAGGCGCATCAGGTTGATTGCCTTGTTCTGTTACTGTTATTGTGCAGATAATAGCCGGTTCGCCAGCATGATTTCCGCGCTCTAATGGGCGCGCCTCTATTGAATAAGTTGTATTTGTTGTAGAAACCACATGGATAGGAATATTTCTTTCCATTAGAAATCTCAGTCGGTCATATATTTCATCGAATGTGGGCATGTTTAGTTAATCCTATCACTGCTTTTAGTTTCCAAATTTAATGTGATTGCCTAACTCCTTACCGCTAACCCGCGCAGCCACTAAAGCAACCGCGAAGCGCTGCGCCGGCTTTCCGGCGTCAGGTTCAGCGGTTGGTTAGGCACGCTCGATACCCGCTCAAACCAGTAGCGACCGTTCATCCCGTATGGACGCCAATGAACAGAGTAAGAATTGGCCAAGCGAACCTCCAAGTCTTTTTTTCCTGTGGGCTTAGCTATGACGCCAGTCAACGGGGTCCCGGCTCGGAAATGCGAATAGATACCTGTCTGCAAACCAGACTGGTAGAACGCTGGATCTTCGACGTGCATGATGAATGCTCCAGCCCGAAATCCAGAAGCTACCAATTGCTCAAGAAATTGAAGGTCCTTACACGCATCGAACATAGTTTCCGGAACCCGTCCATTCCGAGGGCACTTCAACTCAATTGCCAAGTGCCAGGATTTGTTCGGCCCAGCAACAATCAAGTCTATTTCCTTCTTCACTAGCCCGACAGCCTTAGGAAAGAACGAATCAGCGGGTCGTTCAAAATGTACGTTCGTTTCTACTGGAAGCTTGGCGCGTAGCCAATAGCCCAATTCGTGCTGCAATTCGGCTTCGTTGAAGAAAGCAACGCCACGCAGTTCTGCGTCGCGAAGAAAATCGGCTATTAAATCTAAGGCTTCGTTCATATTTGCTCTTATTGCCTAACTAATATTATATATCCTAAATGACGTAAAACATTGCATCACCAAGTTGACTAATGCACCATAAAAATGAAAAACTTATTTTTATTCAGTTGTATACGAAAAATTATCGCATCCTAAATATTTGTTCCGGGCAATTAACTAAGCGACTAGCAGGGCTGCGATAAAACTCAATTTTAAGCGTTATAACATTCGCGCCGAGTGGACTCATTTAGCTTGGATTAAGCGCTTTATTTTGCATGTTAGCAAAAAACATCCGAGTCAATAAAAGGCGCTAGCCCTCTGAAAATCCACGTTTCTGCTTACGCAACCGATTTTTCTCGGCCTTCTGCTCACGAATCACAGCCACCTCGGCCATTTCCTACTCCATCATAGCCGGCGTTTCAAGGCTGATCCGTCCCAGTATGTAGCCTCGATGAAGCTTTGCGGAATCGAGGAATATCGAAGCCGCAAAGCCCTCGATTCCGCTGCGCTGCATCGAGGCTACCTTGCTAACCCTATTCGTTAGAGCTGACAATTATTGACACCATTGCCGCTCGCAAGGAATACCATCGTTGTTACCATCCATTTTAGTGCCAGGACAGTTGTTTATAAAAAACGTTGCTTCCTCGCATGAAGTCATTTGAGAGCAATGGGTTCTACCATCACACTTGAACTGAGTGCTGTTTGATAGGACATCAGGTTCTGAACTGGCAACATACTCCGTTGTTGTTTCCGATGAATGAGATAGCAGTTCTTGTTGGTGGGTTCGGTATTTTTGGTTGCCATACCAGCCCAACCCTAAAACAATGAGTATTACGATAAATCTATTCATGCGCTGCTCTTGTTGATATTGGCTCTAACTACAATTAGATGCCCTAAATGACGTAAAACATTGCGTCATACGATTATCTAAAATTATGCAAGTTGTTGTTTTTATATGAATTTTAATCAAAATGAAAATTTATCACTTCCTAACGCTGATGTAAATTCCATGATGAGGAAGATTAGACGCAATCCATAGTGTGTCAATAGCGAAGCGTATTGCGCCGCAGGATTAAGCTTCACATTCGGCGGAATACGCTTCGCTATTCCGTCCTATGCTGCTTCCGCAAACGCTTTTTCTCGGCCTTCTGCTCGCGAATCACGGCCACCTCGGCCAATTCCTGCTCCATCATCGCCGGTGTTTCGAGACTGATCCGTCCCAGCGTACCGGAGCGCAGCTCGTTCAGCAGGATTTTGGCCGCCTTGTCCAACTCCACGCGTCCGCCGGAACGCAGGCAGCCGCGTTTTTTGCCGATCGCTTCGAGCACCGCGTCGGCCGAATCCGGAATTTCCTGCAACTGAAAACGATCTTGCAGGCAAGCGGGGTAGTGCTGGCCGAGATAGCCGGCGACGAAGGCGGCTATGTGTTCATGGTGCAGGGCGGTGTCCTTGATCGCGCCGGTCGCGGCCAGTCGGTAGCCGCTGTTCTTGTTTTCGATGTTCGGCCAGAGCATGCCGGGCGTGTCGAGCAGCACGACATTGTTGCCGATCGCGATGCGCTGCTGGGTCTTGGTGACGGCCGGTTCGTTGCCGGTTTTGGCGACCGTGCGCCCGGCCAGGATGTTGATCAGGGTCGATTTGCCGACGTTCGGAATGCCCACGATCAGGGCATGCACGATGCGGTCGTTTTGCATCTGAGCGGGCAACATTTGCCGGCAGAGTTCCGCTATCTTGCGCATTTTTTCGGGTTCCCGGCTGGTCAAGGCGAGCGTCTTGACGCCGTGCTCGCGATCGAGATAGGCCTGCCAGGCGACGGTCAGTTCCGGGTCGGCAAGATCGCTTTTGTTAAGCACCTTGAGGCAGGGCTTGTCGCCGCGCAGGGAGGCGAGCAGCGGATTGGCGCTGCTGAACGGGATGCGCGCGTCGAGAACCTCGATCACGATGTCGGTTTTCGGCAGGATTTCCTTAATTTCCTTGCCGGCCTTGTGCATATGGCCGGGGTACCACTGAATCTGCATGATGTCTTGTCACAGTCAAAATGCTATATTTAACCACCAAAACCTGATGAGTCACGCGAATTGAAGGAAGCCATGAAAAAAATGATGTTGTTTGCTCTGTTGATCCTGTCGACGGGGTGCTCGCAAGACTGGTTTAACAGGCTTTCGCGCAAGGCGGTCGAGTATATGGACGGCAATTACAAGGTCACCTACGCGAACGGCAACACCGAAAAGACCTGGATCGTCAAGAACAGCAAGGTGACCTCATCCGAAAAAGGCTATTACTATTTCTGGGATGAAAACAAACACTACGTACAGACGCCGATGGAAAACACCTTCGTCGAAGAATTCTGATGACTGACGCGGCGGAAAACATTTCGGTTTGGAGCCCGTTCTATGCCTATCTGTCGCGGCTGCGCTGGATTAAGCGCTGGGGCCTGAAGCGCAACGCGCTTGACGAAAACGTGATGGAGCATAGCTGGGAAGTGGCGGTGATCGCGCATACCCTGGCGTTGATCAAAAACCGCTACTACGGCGGCAGTCTCGACGCGAACGCAATCGCGACCGCGGCGCTTTATCACGACATTACCGAAGTGATCACCGGCGATCTGCCGACGCCGATCAAATACCATTCCGAAGCGATCAATGTCGCCTACAAAGAGATCGAAAAGCAGGCCGAAAAGGAGTTGTTGAAGCTGTTGCCGCCCGAATTGCAGGCCGATTTCGAGGCGCTGATTCATCATGACAGCATGCCGGAAGAGCATGCGCGGATCATCAAGGCGGCCGACAAGATCTCTGCGTATTTGAAGTGCCAGGCGGAATTGAAGGCCGGCAATACCGAATTCGAAATGGCCGCGCAGGAATTGGCCAAAACGATAGCAGGCTACCGGCAGCCGGAAGTGGTGTTTTTCATGCAGGCGTTCGCGCCGAGCTGCGGGTTGACGTTGGATGGGTTGATGAGGACTTGATAATCAGGCGTAGCCTCGATGAAGTGAAACGGAATCGAGGGAACGAAGGCATCATTCCTCGGTTTTGCTACGCTGCGCATCGAGGCAACAGAGTGAAGAGATCGGTATTATCTCTTCAAATTATCGATACTGAAATTATCCAAATACAGAATCACGGCGCCAAGGCCGATTCCCACCAGATAGCTCAAGGCCGGCGAGCCGGGAAACAGATAGGTGTCGAGCAGGCCCCAAACGCCGCGCCAGAGCATGATGATCGCGAAGACGATCACGAGCGCGTTCACGTTCGGATGCAGCGCTTTGAACTGCGCGAGTTTCGGTGAGTCTTTGATTTGTTTTAACATAGTATTCGGCTGCCTCATGGATTCGGGTCGTGCCGATTATTCTATATAATATCTTCCAGACTGATCAATATGCTGCTTTTTCCGTCTGCGGTAGCAGTGAGTTTGATAAAATTGTAGATATGATTCAGCTCTGGGCGCTAAAGGCCCTCTTCAGAGGGACGACTGCGCGGATGCAGGAGGCAGGGCAACGTCAGGAACTGCTGCCAAGAGGGGAGGGAATTAAAACAAGGCAAAAAGTTTTTTGCCCCCCTTCGGCAATTGCTCCTGAAGCGTCTACCGTTGGTAATTTATTTCTCCTGTATTCTTGCAGTCGTTATTCTAAACCTCTCCTTAAAGGAGAATGTACTGTCTTTTAACCTGAGACTTTTTTTCTGATGGAAATACTCGCCCAAATCCTCGATTTCTTTTTGCATATCAATGCACATCTCGCCGGAATATTCGCTGAATACGGCACGCTGACCTATTCGATTCTGTTCCTGATCGTCTTTTGCGAAACCGGCCTGGTCGTGATGCCGTGGTTGCCCGGCGATTCGTTGCTGTTCGCGGCCGGCGCGCTGACCGCCAGCACCGGTAAACTGGATATCTATGTATTGATCATGCTGCTGATCGCTGCCGCGCTGACCGGCGACAATGTGAATTATCTGGTCGGAAGGTTTCTCGGCAAAAAAATCAAAGCACGGGAAAAAATCGGTTTCTTCAAGCGCGAATATATCGAACGTACCGAAGCCTACTACGATCAATACGGTGGCCGCACGGTGATCATCGCGCGCTTCATTCCACTGATCCGCACCGTCGCTCCGTTCGTGGCCGGCGCCGGCAACATGCACTACTTCCGCTATATCGGTTTTTGTGTCAGCGGCGCGATGCTTTGGGTCGGGGGGCTGACGACGCTGGGATACCAGTTCGGCAATCTGGCGATCGTGCAGAAGAATTTTGAGCTGGTCATTCTAAGCATCGTCGCGCTTTCACTGATGCCGATCGTGCATCAGCTCTGGAAAAATTTCCGGAAAAAGGCGGTCGGCGTCGCATCGGCTTAGATGCCGTCATTCTGATCAGGGATGAATAGATAATGCTGGCTGCGCTGGTTCGTTTTTCGATCCGTTTTTACGGTGTCGTTATTGCGGTCGCGGTGTTGATTCTGAGTTTCGGCAGTTACCGTTTTCTGACCGCCGGTCTCGATATCTTTCCCGAATTTTCTCCGAAAAGGGTCATCATTCAAACCGAAGCGCGGGGGCTGTCCGCTGAACAGGTCGAGGTGCTGGTCACGCAGCCGATCGAAATGGCGGTCAGCGGCTTGATCGGCCTCGAGACCGTGCGTTCCGAATCGATTCAGGGACTATCGATCGTGACGGTCAATTTCGCCGAACACACCGATATTTACCGGAATCGCCAATTGATCGGCGAGCGCCTGGTCGAATTACCCGCAAAATTGCCGCTTGGTGTGACGCCGATTACGGTGCCTTTATCCTCCTCTTCGGCGACCGTGCTGACGCTGGGCCTGACCTCCGATAAGCAGGACCTGATGGCGCTGCGCAGTCTGGTCGACTGGACGATCGTGCCGCGCCTTTTGGCCGTGCCCGGCGTTGCGGACGTGAATGTATTCGGCGGCGACATCAAGCAACTACAGATTCAGGTCGATCCGGTTCGACTGCGTAAATTCAATCTCGCGCTCGACGAGATTACCCGGGCGGCCGAGCAGGCCGGCGTGATTCAGGGCGGCGGCTTCATCGAAAATCAAAATCAGCGTTTCACCTTGCAAACGTCCGGTTCGGCCGCCACGCCGGAGCAAATGGCCAAGATCATCGTGAAGCGCGACAAGGGTATGAATATCACGCTCGGCGATGCGGCCTCGATCGCCTATGCGCCCGAACCGCCGATCGGCGCGGCGCAGATGCTTGGCAAACCGGGTATCGTGATGATGGTGATCGGACAATACGGTGCGAATACGCTGTCCGTGTCGCGCCAGGTCGAGGCGGTATTGACCGAATTCGATCGCCTATTCAAACAGCAGGCGATCACCTTCTATCCGCATCTGTTCCGGCCTGCCGATTATATCGAACGCTCGGTCGCCAATCTGTCCGGCCATTTGTTGATCGGCGGCTTATTTGTCGTGATCATTCTGTACCTGTTTCTGTTCAATTTTCGCACCGCGTTCATTTCGGCGCTGGCGATTCCGGTTTCCCTGATCAGCGCGGTGATTGTGCTGCTCGAAGCGGGCGTCAATTTGAACATCATGGTGCTTGGGGGGCTTGCGATCGCGCTCGGCGAGGTTGTCGATGATGCGATTATCGATACCGAAAACATCTTTCGCCGCCTACGCGAAAACCACATCTTGCCCGCGCCGAAGCCGGTCTCCGAGATCGTTTATAGCGCCTCGCTGGAAGTACGCAGTTCGGTCGTTTACGCGAGCTTTATCGTGGCACTGGTATTCGTGCCGCTGTTGACCTTGCCCGGCGTAGCCGGCCGGTTGTTCGCGCCGCTCGGTTATTCGTATATTCTGGCGATTCTGGCCTCGCTGTTTGTCGCGCTGACGCTGACGCCGGCACTCTGTTATCTCTTGCTCGGCAGGGCGGCCATGTCGATGGACGATCCGCCGCTGATCAAGCGACTGAGGCCCTTATATCACAAGCTATTGAGCGCGGTTTATCCGCATTTCGACTGGATCGTCGGCGGTAGCCTGCTTGTCTGCGTGGTTGGCTTGTTTGCGTTTACGACGCTGAAAAGCCAGTTTCTGCCGGAGCTTCGTGAAGGCCATTTCATCGTTCATACCAGCAGCTTGCCCGGCACATCCCTGAAAGAGTCGATACGTATCGGCACGCAATTAACTCGGCAAATCCTACAAATTCCCGGTGTCGAATCGATGTCGCAATGGGCCGGTCGCGCCGAACGCGGGGCCGATACCTACGGCAGTCATTACAGCGAATACGAAGTGCGCCTGAAACCGCTGCCGGGATCGGAGCAGCAGCGGATTCTGAACCGTATCCGTACGGTGCTGGACGATTTTCCCGGCATTTCGTTCGAGGCGAATACCTTTTTGACCGAACGCATCGATGAAACCATTTCCGGCTATACCGCTCCGGTGGCTGTGAATATCTATGGCAATGACCTGAACCGGTTGGACGAAAAAGCCCGGCGGCTTGCCGCCTTACTGCGCGGGATTAAAGGTGCGTCCGATATACAGGTGCGCTCGCCGCCCGGCGCGCCGCAAATCCGGATAGAGATGAATCTCGATCAGTTGAAATTCTGGGGCGTTACTCCGAAGGCCGTGCTGGATAGCTTGCGGATCGCCTACGAAACGCAGGTCGTCGGTCGCAAACTCGAAGGCAACCGTTTATTCAATATCGCGGTGGCGCTGTCCCCCGGGCTGCGCGAGAGGCCCGAAGCGCTCGCCGAGTTGCCGATACGAACCCAGGACGGCAAGCTGATTACTTTGGCAGAGGTCGCGGACATTCGTTACACCTTGACCCGCTACAATATTCTGCACGAAGGCGCGCAACGCCGGCAGACCGTCACCTGCAACGTGCAGGGTAGGGATTTGGATAAGTTTATGACAGACTTGCAAGCCCGTATTGCCGAAGACCTGCCTGAAAGCGGCGACAGTTATATCGAGTTTGCCGGCACGGCCGTCGAACAGGCCAAAGCGCGCAAGGACTTAATCGTGCACTCGCTGTTGGCCGGGATCGGAGTGCTGATCTTCATCTATCTGGCCATCGGCAACATCCGCGATATGTTGCTGACATTGTGCAATCTGCCGTTCGCCTTGATCGGCGGCGTCGCGGCCGTGCTGATCACCGGCGCTACGCTGTCTGTCGGCTCTGTGGTCGGTTTCGTGACCCTGTTCGGCATCACCGTACGCAACAGCATCATGCTGCTCTCGCATTACCGGTATTTGATCGAAGTCGAAAAACTAGATTGGAATCTGGAAACTGCCGTGCAGGGCGCTCAGGAACGGCTGCCGTCGATCCTGATGACCGCCCTGGTGACAGCCCTGGCGATGTTTCCGATCGCGTTCAATAGCGACAACCCCGGCCGCGAAATCATGGGGCCTATGGCCGCGATCATCATCGGCGGGCTGGTGTCTTCGACCGTGCTGAATTTACTGTTGCTGCCGGGGATGTTGTTGAGGTATGGAGGATTTAAGGGACGTTAGCCCGGAAATCGATCGCGTGATTTTGACCAGGGATTGCTAAGGTAAACTGAATTTGTCTTGATCTCTGTTGTAAGTTTTATCCGTTTGTGGTGAGGGATAAAGTTTCTTGTTGATTATTATCAAGAATAACAGCATGATCAAAAACAATATGGGCATCGAAGCATTATAACTCAATCTAAAAGGCACCAAATTGACCGATAATATGGCGTCATATGAGCTGTGGATAATCGCGGCAATGGCCACGCTGCCCGTATGAATGAAGATGCTGCCGAATATGATACCGGCAAATGCAATTAGCATCAGTGATTTAAACTGCCCTTGGAAGATGTATTGAATATGCGAAAGCGTGAATATTAAGGTTGCTATAACTAAGGCCGTTTTGTAACTGTATTTCATTTGCAAGGTCTTCTGTATTATTCCGCGGTAAAATAACTCCTCTCTAACTCCTGCAGCAATACCCGAAATAAAAAATACGCTTTGCCATAGCAGCGATTCATTTTCTGCATTGCCATACACAATGGCAAACAGAATGAATAATTGAATTGCAACGATGAATGGTAGTGTTAATGCTTCCTTTGTTTCAATGCTTTTATCGCCATTTAATAAATATTGATTATAAATATAACCAAAGAAAAATATTGAAACAATTCTTAGGCTTGATCTGATCAGTTCGCCCAAGATGGACCATTGATCATAAATTTGCGCAATTATAAAAGAAAGAGTTAAATAAATTATTTCAGATGCCGAAGCAAACAAAATTATTTTTTTCATTCTTATTTCTCGTAAATCAGAATATTGAGTTCAAATATGTCCAGTAGTTTGATTAACTGAGGGATCATCCAATGCCTCGATGAAGCCGAATTACAACAAATAAACCTGAGTAAGGTTTGAGCGGCGACAATTTACTTCAACTTCGATGGAATTTCAAGTCATTGAAAACATGTAATAAAAAGGCGGGGCGGGGATGAATTTGTCCGAGTCCCTCTTAAACCAGGCGATGCTTGCAAGCCGCGCTCCTTTATGATTGATTTGTGTGCTCGCATTGCGGAAGAGTCGTCCGAAAACGACGGCAACCGCATCGAATTTGCCGGAACGGCAGTCGAAAGACCATCAAGCGATAGGCTTTGACCGTGTATTGCTTGCCGCTGGCCGATGTAAAGTCGCCGGTCAGTGGTGGGCGTTCTCGGAGTTCTATTCGGTATTCACCGTGCGTAACAGCATCAAGTTGCTCACGCTTGAGCGTTATCTGATCCAATTCAAAAAGAAAGCATGGAATCCCCCCAAACATTGCGGAGCACCCTGCAACGGCTGGCGATGTTTCCGATCGCGTTTAACAGCAACGGCCCTGGCCGCGAAATCATGGGGTCGATGGCAGCAATCATCATCGGCGGGTTAGTGCCTAACCGTACTGAATTTGCTGTTGCAGTCCGGAGTGTTGCTGAGGTATGGACGATTTAAAGTTTGATAGGGTTGGCGGCGTGTTGCGGCCCTCATTTGGTTTGGCCTCAGTTTTCGATGAGATTATATTTTTGCGCCATTCTTCTGGTTTATCTTGATTTTTCTCACGGTTAGGCTCTGTTTTATGCAAAGGCAAATGCTAGCGCGTGCCATCGTCCTACGCGTAACACCTTCACAGATTTCCTTTCTTCATGAAATGCCTTGGTGTCTGATTAAGACGTAAGGCAAAACCTAAAGTTGATCGAACCGAATCTGTATTTTGTCGAAGATTGTCTGAAAACACGTCTTGCCGGACGGTAATGGCTTGTTATCAAGGGAGGGTTGAGTTGATCTTTGATGGGGATTTTTAGAGGATTCCCCTGATCCGGCCTTTTGGGCGCCGATCTATTGGACTAAGGTCCAATAGATCGATCTGCTTGCACTGGGGTAGACTGAATTTGTGGAAAAGCCGAAGCATAAGATCTAGATTATAGGTATTTATACTAATTGTTTTTTCATATGACTGAGAGGAAAATCTGTAGACTTCAAAAATAATATTCAAACAGTCAGTTTAAGAGTCAAAGCGCTTTTGTCGAGGGTTTTTCGGCAATTTGAAACGGTGACTCGGTTTTTTGATGTTTTAATTTAATGAGAGGATGATGATCATGAAAATGAAAACTGTTATTTCCGCGATATTTCTTGCAGCTGGTGTAGGAACTATTGGAGCTGCAAATGCGGCAGCAATACCTGCATTAGATGGCGTATGGATGTCGACTCGGTTAGAAACCATTTTTGCAAAAAACTATCTTGTCAAACATACTCCGGCGGTTAATCCAATTAGGCACGAACTGGCTTCGGACAGGGTCCATGTCGATAGCGGGAAAGATAAGTGCTATGGGTTTCTTTGGTACGATGGCGCTGGCGCTTCTCCGTTTTATGAGCTTACAAATTTTTGCGTAGACTCTGCTGGAAACTGGATAAGTTACGATAATAATACCCATTTTGATTTAACGGCTCCTACGAGCGGCGCTCAGACTTTCATTTCCAATGATTCGGGGACTATCCAGTTTAATGGTAATGGTATTTCCATTTTGAACGGTACCTTGTGGCAATATCTTGGGATTACGATATTCGAATATAAGATCAAGGATGCCAAATTGACTGCATTCAATTTAAAGACTCAAGGCCCCCAAGGCACGGCAAGGTTAGATGCCGTTATCAACGGTAGTGGTTATGTCGGCACCAACAAGGCTAATTTGACGTTTAAATGGATTAAAGATCCTAACGATACGAGAAAGCTTCCTACCGACGCGGTTTTATGCAAGAACATCTTTCTGGGAACCGTCGCCAATCCAGGGGGAAGGTTTGCTAATTGCGACTAAATCATGCTGAACGGACTATGATTAGCAAGTGTAATGGCTACGCTTAAAGATAAGGGCTGCGTTTGAAAGAGCGCGGCCTTTTTTGTTGATTACGCCAGGATTTGACACTACGACTAATACGATTTTAAACAAGATATAGGAAAGTTGCAGTAAGTCTTGTCCAAAACAGCTTTAGGGAGCTTATAAAAAATAAATAGGTCAACACAGGAATCATAAGTGACCGATTCTCAGTAAGCTCGTTTTCGCTATGGAGGTTTAAGTGCTTCGCAAGAAGTTCGTTTGCAATCGTAATTCGATAAATCAATGGGTTACGCTACCCAGGTAGCGCAAACGGATTTTCTGCTGGCCACTTAATAAGTGCTTAGCAGAAAGTAAATTGGTATTGAGAGCCAAAACCAGCGCCGATTTCATCGATAGCCTCCTCAAGTTCGGTAGGTGTAAACGATTGGAATGGCAGCCACTCGTATTT
>NZ_JAXUHN010000057.1:0-49215 GCF_035916875.1 Methylomicrobium sp. Wu6 | reverse complement strand
TGGAGAAATACATTGCTGCCTACAACACGGGAGCGCAACCTTTCGTTTGGAAGAAACGCGAAGTCGTTGGCAGCCAGATCAAAAATACAATCTCTATCTTATGCAATTAGACACTAGCTCTGGCCATAATGGTTATTCGCGCGTTTGCTCCTAATCGCTTTCGCGTGCTCTGAGCCGATTAAACGCGCCTCCCAAGCCCAAGCCATCCTCCACACCTCAAGCACTGAAGCTGGTCACCGAACCGCTCGCTGATACCGACCGGTATGTCAGTCTACGGGGGGGCAGACGATGAAACACGATGCCCTGATCACCACACTCAAAACGCTTAAGCTCTACGGCATGGCCGATAGTATCTTAAGCTTGGCCGAACAGGCATCGCCTGCCTATCAACAAGCCGTGCCTATACTGGAGTCCCTGCTCAAGGCCGAGGTGGCTGAGCGGGAAGTCCGCTCCATCAACTACCAGATGAAGGTCGCCCGGTTTCCGGTTTATCGGGATCTGACCGGCTTCAATTTCCACGAAAGCCAGGTCGATGAAATGCTTGTCCGCGCTCTGCATCGGTGTGAGGTGTGAGTTTATCGAGGATACACAAAATGTCGTCTTTGTGGGCGGACCTGGAACCGGAAAAACCCATCTGGCCACAGTCATTGCGGTACAGGCCATCCAGCATTAACGGCTGCGGGTGTGCTTCCTGTCGACCATTGAACTGGTCAACCAACTGGAACAGGAAAAGCAAATAGGGAAGCAAGGACGCCTTGCCAACCGTCTGATGCATACCGATCTGGTCATCCTGGATGAGTTAGGGTATCTGCCGTTTAGTCAGGACGGTAGGGCTTTTATTGTTCTACCTGATCAGTAAGCTGTATGAAAAAACCAGTGCCATCATTACAACCAATCTGAGCTTCTCCGAATGGAGCCATGTGTTTATCGATGAAAAAATGACCACGGCATTGCTCGACCGATTCACTCATCACTGCCATATCATCGAAACCGGCAATGACAGTTACCGCTTCAAACATTCGACTTCACAAAAGGAGGATCAAAAGACTGGAAAAAGAAAATCAAATTAAGACATAATCCGGCCAAAAGGCGGGTCAGTTTTAGATGCAAATCCCGGGTCAAATTTAAACGCAAATCAACAAAACTTTGCGACAGAACCGCTGAAATCAATCGTTATAGTCGATAGTCATAATTGCTATTTTTTAAATCGGCGATAATGCCGGATCAGCGCGTTGGTCGAACTATCATGGTCGAGTTGCGGCTCATCTGCACTTTTAAGTTCGACAGCAGTTTTCTGTGCCAATACTTTGCCTAATTCGACCCCCCACTGATCAAATGAATCGATATTCCAGATTGCTCCCTGCGTGAACACACTGTGCTCGTAAAGCGCGACTAGCAAGCCAAGCGTTTTAGGTGTTAACTGTTCAACGAGCAGCGTGTTGGTCGGACGATTGCCCTCGAAGGTACGGTGCGGCACAAGCCATTCGGGAATGCCTTCGGCTTTGACTTCAGCTTCAGTCTTACCGAAAGCCAGTGCCTCGGTCTGTGCGAACAGGTTTGCCATCAGCAGATCATGCTGATCTCCAAGCGGATTTAGGGTCTGACAAAAACCGATAAAGTCGCATGGAATCAAGCGGGTTCCCTGGTGAAGCAACTGGAAGAACGAATGCTGGCCGTTGGTGCCCGGCTCGCCCCAATAGATCGGCGCCGTTTGATAGTCGGCGCAGGCGCCGTCCAAGGTAATGTGCTTGCCGTTGCTCTCCATCGTCAATTGCTGCAAGTAGGCAGGGAAACGTTTGAGATATTGGTTGTAAGGAAAAACAGCAACAGACTGGGCATCGAAGAAGTTGTTATACCAGAGCTTGAGCAAGCCCATGATGACAGGGATATTTCGGTCGAAGGGCGCCGTACGAAAATGTTCATCCATCTCATAGAAGCCTTCGAGCATCGCACGGAAATTGTCCGATCCGACGGCGATCATGGTTGATAAACCAATCGCCGAATCCATCGAATAGCGTCCGCCGTCCCAATCCCAGAAACCAAACATATTATCGATGTTGATGCCGAATTTTGTTACTTCTTCAGCATTAGTCGATACGGCGACAAAGTGCCGATATACGGCCTGCTTGTCAACGAGCTTCTGCAAACACCAGTTACGCGCGGCGCGGGCGTTGGTCAGGGTTTCAAGGGTAGTAAAGGTCTTCGAACAGATAATAAATAGTGTTTCTTCAGGATCAAGATCGCGCGTAGCTTCCTGAAAATCGGTGCCATCCACATTTGAGACGAAACGGAAAGTCAGGTCGCGCTGACTATAATGCCGCAGCGCTTCGTAGGCCATCACCGGGCCAAGATCGGAACCACCGATACCGATATTGACGATATTGGCGATACGTTTACCCGTGTATCCCAACCATTGACCACTGCGAACCCGCTCTGAAAAGACGGCCATCTTATTAAGAACTAAATGTACTTCAGCCACCACGTCAACGCCGCCAAGCATGATCCGTACACCTTCAGGGGCACGCAAGGCCGTGTGCAGAGCGGCTCTTTGCTCAGTCACGTTGATGGTATCGCCAGTGAACATAGCCGTAATCCGCTCGCGTAACCCGCATTCCTCAGCAAGGTTTATCAACAACCCCATAGTCTCCTCAGTCACACGGTTCTTCGAATAATCCAAGTAAATGCCTGCAGCATCAATCACGAATCGCTCACCTCGCAACGGATCATCCGCGAACAGCTGGCGCAGGTGCAATGGGTGTATCTGTAGATAATGTGCCTGCAATCTTTTCCATGCAGGGCGCTTTGTTAACGGCTTAATTATAAAATCGATTTTCATAGTAATTATTTCGCTCCTGTTTGATGAGTTCTTTGAAGTTGTGTATCCAGTAACCGCCATTGATGACCATTGCGAGCCAATAGTTCATCGGCAGCCTTCGGACCTTCGCTACCTGCCGCATACTTAGAGAAAGAATCCGGAGGCTGTTGTCGCCAAGCCTCAAGAATAGGGTCGATCAATCGCCATTGCGCTTCAACACCGTCACGGCGGGTGAACAAAGTGGCATCACCGCATAACGCATCCAGCAGCAAGGTTTCGTAAGCTTCAGGAATACGCATGTTAAAAGCTTGCTGATAGCGAAAATCCATACGCACGTTGGCTGTTCGCATTTCGTTGCCCGGTTGTTTGGCATCAAAACTGATATCGATGCCTTCGTTGGGATGAATACGCAGGACGATAACATTGGGCTCGATAAGCTCCGACCTGTTGGCGAACAAGGGCTGCGGCGGTCGCTTGAAGTGCACGGCGAGTTCAGTAACGCCACGTGCCAAGCGCTTGCCGGTGCGCAGATAAAACGGCACCCCAGCCCAGCGCCAGTTTTCAATACGAAACTCGGCAGCGACATAGGTTTCGGTGTTTGAATCTGAAGCGACGTTGGGCTCCTCCTTATACCCAGGCACCTTACCACCCTCAAGCTGTCCGGTTTCATATTGCCCTCGCACTGTTTTCGCTGCAACTTCTGCTACCGTCATCGGTTTAATCGTGCGCCAAACCTGTACTTTATTATCACGCACCGCATCGGCGTCAAAAGCAATGGGCGGTTCCATCGCGATCAAAGCCAGTAATTGCATCATATGATTAGTCACCATGTCCCGAAGGGCGCCTGCTTCTTCGTAGTAACCGCCGCGATATCCTATGCCTAAGGTTTCCGCTGCGGTTATTTCCACATAATTGATATGATTACGATTCCAAACCGGTTCGAAGAGCGCATTGCCAAAACGGAATACCAGGATGTTTTGCACGGTTTCCTTACCCAGATAATGGTCGATCCGGTAAATCTGATGTTCAAAAAACACACCGGCAGCATAGTCGCTGAGCGCTTGAGCGGAGGCCAGATCGCGCCCGAAAGGCTTTTCGATAATGATTCGCGCCCAACCCGATGCCTCACTGGCCAGCTTGGCCTCGCCTAGCCCATCTATAATAGAACTAACCAGTGTAGGCGGAGTAGCGCAGTAATAAAGCCGGTTACTCAAGGTGCCGCCGTTCAAGTCTTGAATACGCGTAGCCAGCTCGGCATAACTGTCTGGATCTTTTAAATCGCAGGCGAAATAGTCTAATTTTTGCGCAAATTGACACCATTCCTCATCATCGAACAATTGATCTCCTTTTGCCTCGCGCACGGCAGATTGCATTAGCGCCCTGAATGTATCGGGATCGATCGGCTCACGATCAACGCCGATGATCACCGAAGCTTCCGAAAGCTCTCCTTTCCGTGCCAAATGACACAGTGCCGGCATTAACTTACGTTTGGTTAAATCCCCGGTCGCGCCGAAAATGATGATCACGCAAGGTTCGGCCTTGGATAACACAGATTCGCCAGACTTTGCGGCAACAGCTTCAACATCGATGGTCACACTTCTTCTCCCTTTCCAGCTTCTTCATGCCCGCCAAATTGTTGCCTCATAGCTGACAGCATTTTCTCGCCAAACGTATGCGTCTGACGAGAGCGAAAGCGAGCATAAAGGGCCGCAGTCAACACTTCGGCTGACACCGCTTCTTCAACAGCAGCCTGCACCGTCCAGCGCCCTTCACCGGAATCTGTGACATACCCGCTATAACCGGACAGCTCAGGATCTTCGGCCAGTGCCTGTGCAGTCAGGTCCAGCAGCCATGAACTAATGACACTACCACGCCGCCAGAGCTCGGCAATTTCACTGCATTCAAAGTGGTATCGAAACGCTTCAGGAAGCGACTCGGATGCCGCACCGCGCAAAATATCAAAACCTTCCGCATAAGCCTGCATCAAGCCGTATTCAATTCCGTTGTGTATCATCTTGACGAAATGTCCGGCACCAACAGCACCGCAGTGCAAATAACCCTGTTCTGCGGTATTTGCGGAATCGTTTCTATGAGGTGTTGCCGCAATATCGCCCCGCCCCGGCGCCAGTGCGGCAAAGATGGGGGCTAGCCATTGAACAGGGTCTTTCTCTCCCCCGATCATCAGCGAATAACCCCGCTCTATTCCCCAGATACCGCCACTGGTACCGACATCTAAAAAATGGATACCTTGTTCTTTTAACAGCTTGGCCCGGCGCACATCATCCTTATAATAGGAATTACCGCCGTCGATAATCGTATCGCCTATCTCCAGAACTGTAGCCAGTGCAGTAATGGTTTTTTCCACTATTTCACCCGCCGGAATCATCATCCACACAGCACGCGGTGCCGATAAGCGACTCACCAAATCCTTAAGAGAAGACGCTCCCTCAGCACCTTCTGCGGCTAAACGAGTGACATTGTCAGGGTCAAGATCATAAACGACGATTTCATGGCCGCTATTGATCAGACGCCTTGTCATGTTCGCCCCCATTTTCCCTAAACCAATCATGGCAATTTTCATTTGTTGCATTTTCCTATTATGAATATAAGCCAATACTTAAGCATTGACATAAGAGTGTCGACTAACTAAGGGGCTGTTGCCATTTGGCCATTTACCCTTGAAAAACAGTTGTACGGTCTCATTGATTGAATTTTTCAATCATAAGGACAAGCAACCTATGCCGCGACAAATGTTTACGGATGAATATTGGTCCAAACTAAAAGCCATCATGTTGAGTCTTGGGATTTACGATAAGCCTACGCTTCGGCAAACGGTAGAAGGGATTTTTTATCCCCTGCGAGAGCTCTTTGCCTTTGTGTTATCGTCAAAGGCAAACCGAAACAAAGCGGTTTGTTTCGTCGCATCCTCAATCACATCGCTCGATAAAGGAATGGACGAAAGAAGAATTAATGCGAGATAGACTGCAGTCTTATGGAAAATGTTTTTCATAATGATCCTCAATTGTTGGAATTAAACTTGACTCCGCGTGGAAAGTCTTTTTTTACGATCCTTAAAAACGAGGGTTTGACACGATGGTTAGGTGCCGTTTTAAATTTTTTTGAACAGTGATAAATTTCAAATTGCCCTGACAACGGCCTCTCAAACGATTAGCTCCTTTTTTATCTCTTGCTTAGGTGGAGCATGCTCATGACGCACGCCAGATTTGTGCCAAGATATAAAGTGATATATAAGTGCATGATTTGTCCCAAAGCCAGCAGGACGTTAAAAAGGATAAAACGCCAGTCGCTCAGTCTCTCAGCGTAAGTGATAGCCATAGGGTCCGGGTTTCCTACCGGTTGCAGCCAAAATACGGCTTTTTACGTCTGCACATCATGATTGCAGTCCGCTGCCTTGCGGATAGTGCTTTCGCTAATTTGAACAAAGCATAGGCTCTCAGGTAGCCCCCAATTATGGGTTGAATTGACGCCATATTCTGCCTCACCTTCAAATTAGGAAGTACGAATTAAATTCATCATGTTCTCTATGGCCGACAAAGACAAAAGCCGTTGGCCCACAACAGAACCGGCTTGCATTCGCTGATTTTGGTTGAACCTCTTGCTGTGTGGGAAGCGCTCAATAAATTCCCGCTGCCAACAGTGCGGATCAACCAGGAACCCTGTGCAATACTGTAAATTCGAGATTAACATAAGGCAAACGAATTTTATTTGACTTTAATATCGAAAAAGTCGATGTAAATTATTATGGGCATCGTACAAATTTGAATTTTTTGAGCGTGGCCTCGAAGGGCGGCTTTCAAGAAGCGGCGAATAGACTGGATGTCTCTCAATCGACGGTGGGAGCCTTATTCAGGGACGCCCTTGTTCGTATGTAAACGATCCGGAACGAATTTGGCCCAGTAAAGCCTTTAAGTGCTTCGCATGAAGTTCGTTTGCAATAGGCATTCGGTAAATCAACGGCTTGCACTATCCGAGTAACACAAACGAATTTCTCGCTGCCCACTTATATCCCAAACGACACTATCAATTTGCGAGATCATCCTATCTGTACGGCGGAACGGCTACCCCATTCGAGAAACTTGCCATATACCGACAATTCAAGCTAGCTAGATAGGATCATAGCTTCAAATAATCCAACCGATCGGATTGACAAAAAATGCCACGACCACATGCCCTGTCAAAAGCAAAACAACCAACTCCTGGACACATATTCAACAAAATGTACCGCAATCGCTGCTTTATTCCAAGCTTGCATCCTTAGTCAATTATGCCGTTTAAACAGCCATTTACAAAAAGCAAATAACCAATTTATGCCGTTTATGAGATAACCTGCATATAATCCATCGTTACCATGTTGACAAGAATCAAGATTGTGTGCTCATGGGCGGATAGCGGGACGTTTCGGAGTTTGCCCAGAGCGTTTATATTCAGGCCTTAGCCACTTGAGACATAAGAACAACACTACATGCAGCAAGATATTTTTAAGAAACTCGAAAGTAAAACATGTTAGTCTAATAACTTATTGAAAAACTCTTTTCCATTAAACAATTTTCCTCGGTAAACGAGGTAGTAGGTTATATGATTATATTCTTAAGAAGAATACCGTCAAATACCAAGAAATGTGAAATAGCGACTTTAATTGAGCCGGTTTTTAATGATTATTTTTTGGATAAGTCTTACAACCAAAGTATCAGTACAATCCATTGAAATCCTGTCTATTCAGGATATTGATTCGGATGCACTGGAAAAACATGCGTTGGTTAGGGTGTTTTCGAAAGAAATTGCAAGTCGAGTGATCAAACGCATCAATGCCGCATTATTCAAAATACGCTCATTTCGGCACGCGAATATGTCAATCGCTCATCATCGAATGACCCGAGAAACGCAAACCCAAACGACACCGCCGCCTTTCTGGACCGCCGCGTTTCGGAACGAAGAAGAAAGCCGCTGTTGAACTCCTGGCAGAAATTTCCTATTCTAGTCCGTGCCGCACAATAACTTTTCTTCCTTGAAACAGTCCGGCCGATCAACGGCCGGACTGCCAAAACCCAGCCATTCAACTCCACTCCCAAAATTCCCCGCGCATTATCCGGAAAGCGTCAGGTATAGTGTATAATACGCGGGCACGATAAAATCCGAGAGGCCGCCAAGCCTATGCTTTCCGATTTCATACCCATTCTGGATAAAATCAAACCCGGCGATTGGGATGCCGCGCATCGATTGATTCAAGAGCATTCCGATTTCTTGGGCTGTCGCATTCACGCCTATCTGCATCGACAGGAGGTCCACCTCGGCGAGGCCGCATACTGATCGCCAGCCCGAGTATACCGATGCCGAGCGGCAGTTTGGCTGAAGAACTCGATTGCCTTTTTCAAATTGCGCGGCAATAGCCCATCAGCCTTAATTTTTTCTGCCACTAATTGCAACGACAACCTTGCCTGACTCAGGCATTGCCAAATAACCCATGCTGCGAATTACCGAACTCAAGCTGCCGCTCGATCACCCCGAAAACCTGCTGAAATCCGCCATTACCCAACGATTGGACATAAACGCCGAAGCGCTGAAAAGTTATACGATTTTCCGCCGCGGCTACGATGCGCGGAAACGCGACAACATTAAGCTGATTTACACGCTCGACGTCGAACTGGTAAACGAATCCGCCGTCCTCTCTCGTTTCCATGATGACCCGCACATCTCCCTCACGCCGGATACCCGCTATCAATATGTCGCGCAAGCCCCGAGAGATCCGACAACACGGCCAGTCGTGATCGGTTTTGGCCCTTGCGGGCTCTTTGCCGGCCTGCTGTTGGCGGAAATGGGTTTTCACCCGATCATTATCGAGCGCGGCAAGCCGGTGCGCGAGCGCACGAAAGATACCTTCGGCCTTTGGCGTCGGCGCGAATTCAATCCCGAATCGAATGTGCAATTCGGCGAGGGCGGCGCCGGCACCTTTTCCGACGGCAAACTGCATACACAGATCAAAGATCCCCATCACTACGGACGCAAAGTGCTAACCGAATTTGTGAAGGCCGGAGCGCCTCCGGAAATTCTGTATGTGAGCAAACCGCACATCGGCACATTCAGACTGGTGTCAATGATCGAGGAAATGCGCGGCACGATCGAAGCCTTGGGAGGCGAAATCCGCTTTGAAAGCCGAGTCGAGGATGTTCTGATCGAGAACGGCGCCGTACGCGGCGTGATTCTGGCGAATGGCGAGACGATAGAGGCCAGCCATGTCGTGATCGCGGTCGGCCATAGCGCGCGCGACACCTTCGAAATGCTTTATGAACGCGGCGTCTATGTCGAAGCGAAACCGTTTTCGATCGGCTTCCGCATCGAACATCCACAATCACTGATCGACCGCTGCCGCTTCGGCAACCATGCGGGCCACCCCATGCTCGGTGCCGCCGATTACAAGCTGGTACACCACTGCAAGAACGGACGCTCGGTGTACAGTTTTTGCATGTGTCCCGGCGGCACGGTGGTCGCCGCAACTTCCGAGCCAGGCCATGTGGTAACTAACGGCATGAGCCAATACTCGCGCAACGAACGCAATGCAAACAGCGGCATCGTGGTCGGTATCACTCCCGAAGACTATCCGGGACATCCTTTGGCGGGCATTGATCTGCAACGCGAACTGGAAAAAAGAGCATTTCAACTCGGCGGCGGAACCTACGATGCGCCCGGCCAACTGGCCGGCGATTTTCTCGCCGGCCGCGCCTCGACCAAACTCGGCTCCGTGATGCCGTCCTACACACCGGGTGTGCGCCTATGCGACCTGAGCCCCGCCCTGCCCGCTTATGCAATCGAGGCGATTCGCGAAGCTCTGCCCGCCTTCGACAAACTTATCCCCGGCTTTGCGATGGCGGACGCGGTGCTAACCGGCGTCGAAACGCGAACCTCGTCGCCGGTTCGAATCAAGCGCAATGAACTCTATCAAAGTTTGAATACGCGCGGGTTGTATCCGGCCGGCGAAGGCGCGGGTTATGCCGGCGGCATCATGTCGGCCGCGATCGACGGTATCAAGGTTGCCGAAGCCGTGGCTCTGAGCATCGCCGGCAGCAATAAATAACCCGCACAGAAGAAAGGTCCTTATTTGGAGCGCTTGGTCGTGTTGAAAACATAAGACGCCACAACGCCGCGGTTATCGAACTTGATCACCAGATCCTCGGTTTCACCGTCGCTGAACAGGCTGTAATGGTAGTTCCCGTAAGTCCAGGTTTTCATTCCGTTGTCGATGCCGGTGCGCCAAGGCGCGCCGAATGTGGTATAGATGTCGTTCTGAGTCGTTTCACCTACTCGGATCGTAGAAACTTGGCCGGCAGGAAATTCGTGACCAATCGACGCGCAACCCGACAGCGAAAGGATGCAGGAAAAGACCATCGCGGAAGCTGCCTGCCGTAAAATCCTGATCGATTGGCCCGAGTCAAATAAAGTGCTTTTCATCGAAAAAATATCCTTACTAAAAACATTGAGGCTAAATCATAAAATAAACTCGGCGGAATTTCCTGTTTTTTGCCGGCCTTCGACTGGCAATCAGGCGTCATACAAATTAGAATAACGGGTTACACCCAAGCCTACCGAAATTTAACTGGCCAACAATGACTGATTATAAACTCACGCATCTGAAACAGCTTGAAGCTGAAAGCATTCACATCATTCGGGAAGTCGCCGCCGAATTCGAGCGCCCGGTGATGTTGTATTCGATCGGTAAAGATTCCGCTGTGATGCTGCATTTAGCGATGAAGGCGTTTTATCCTGGCAAGCCGCCGTTTCCGTTGATGCATGTCGATACGACCTGGAAGTTCCGCGAAATGATCGAATTCCGCGATAAAATGGTGAAGGAACTCGGCCTCGAACTGTTGGTTTATATCAATCAGGACGGTGTCGATCAAGGCATCGGCCCATTCACTCACGGCAGCAAGAAACATACCGACGTGATGAAAACCGATGCGTTGAAACAGGCCTTGGACAAATACAAATTCGATGCCGCCTTCGGCGGCGCGCGCCGCGACGAAGAAAAATCACGCGCGAAGGAAAGAGTCTATTCATTTCGCGATAAGAATCACCGTTGGGATCCGAAAAACCAGCGGCCGGAGCTCTGGAACATCTATAACGGCAAGATCGACAAAGGCGAAAGCATCCGCGTATTCCCACTGTCGAACTGGACCGAACTGGACATCTGGCAATACATCCATCTCGAAAACATTCCGATCGTGCCGCTCTATTTCGCAAAGGAACGCCCTGTCGTAAACAAGGACGGCATGTTGATCATGGTTGACGACGAACGGATGCCCATCGGACCGGACGACAAGGTCGAAATGAGAAAAGTCCGCTTCCGCACCCTGGGCTGTTATCCCTTGACAGGGGCAGTCGAATCGAACGCAACAACACTGCCTGAAATCATACAGGAAATGCTACTGACGACGACTTCCGAACGCCAAGGCCGCCTGATCGACCACGACCAGGCCGGATCGATGGAACAAAAGAAGCGTGAAGGTTATTTCTAAAAGCAAGCAAAAGACAATTGGTTTAAATCGACATTATGGGTTTTGAAGACATAGAAGTATGGAATCGTTCTTGCCGGTTATCGGCTGCAATCTATAAATGCCTTCAAGATTGCAGGGATTCCGGTTTTAAAGATCAAATTACATGCAGAGGTCTATCCGTACCCAGCAACATCGCCGAAGGCTTTGAACATAAAGGCGACGAGGATGCGATCGAATTTTTTTATATCGCAAAGAGTTCATGCGGCGTGTTGCTTACGCAGATACATATCGGCATGGAAGTCGGTTATATCCCTAAAGATATCGGCTTAATGTGGAAAAACGAAGCGGAGCAACTATCAAAAATGCTTACTGCTTTGATCGAATCAAAATCCAACTCATGATTCAAGTAAAGGTCTGTTAATTTCTCGACATTTCTTTTGCTTTGCGCCTCAACTTTTTAAAACCAATTATTTCAGGAAATAATTCAGTGTCTCACCAGTCCGATTTAATCAGCACCGACATCAACGCCTATCTGGCGCAACACGAGCGCAAGGAGCTTCTCCGTTTTTTAACCTGCGGCAATGTCGATGACGGCAAAAGCACACTGATCGGCCGCTTGCTGCACGACTCGAAAATGATTTATGAAGATCAGCTGGCCGCGGTGCAGGCGGACAGCGTCAAATCGGGCACCACCGGCGCCGGCAAGATCGATCTGGCGCTCTTGGTTGACGGCTTGCAGGCCGAGCGCGAGCAAGGCATCACGATCGATGTCGCCTACCGCTATTTTTCGACCTCGACGCGCAAATTCATCATCGCCGATACCCCGGGACACGAACAATACACCCGCAACATGGCGACCGGCGCGTCGACCTGCGATCTCGCGATTATTCTGATCGACGCCCGCTACGGCGTGCAGACCCAAACTAAACGGCACAGCTTCATCGCATCCTTGCTCGGCATCCAGCACATCATCGTCGCGGTCAACAAGATGGATCTGGTCGATTACAGCGAGCAGACTTTCAATAAGATCAAGCTGGACTATCTGCAATTCACCGCTTCATTAGCCTTGCATGATGTCCGTTTCATCCCGATTTCGGCGCTGGACGGCGACAATGTGGTCAATCGCAGCGGCAACATGCCGTGGTTCAGTGGCGAACCGTTGATGGACGCGCTGAATAACGTCAAGATCGCGAATGACCACAATTTCGCCGACGCACGCTTCCCGGTGCAATACGTGAACCGGCCAAACCTGGATTTCCGCGGTTTTTGCGGCACCGTTGCGGCCGGAGTGTTCAAGAAAGGCGACAAGATCACTGCCCTGCCTTCCGGCAAAACCAGCAAGATCAAATCGATCGTGACCTATGACGGCGAACGCGCGGAGGCTTTCCCGCCGATGGCAGTCACCTTCACACTGGAAGACGAGATCGATATCAGCCGCGGCGACATGATCGTCGGCAATCAAACCCAGGCTGCGACCGTCGCCGACAAATTCCGCACCAAAATCGTCTGGATGAACGAAAAGGCGCTGACACCGGGCCGTCAATATACGCTGAAGCTGGCAACACGCAGCGTGTCCGGCTCGGTCTCGATGATCCATCATCGGATCGACGTGAATACCCTCGAACACCACGATGCCGCCGAATTGAAGCTGAACGAAATCGGCAATTGCACCGTATCGGTCAACGCGCCGGTCGTATTCGATGCTTATAAAGCGAGCAAGGGCACCGGCTCGTTCATCATCGTCGACCGTTTAACCAACGGCACGGTCGGCGCGGGCATGATCATCGGCACAACCGAAGACGAAACATGGCGCCCGGTCAGTATCGAAGAACGCACGGCCCGTTTCAGCCAACAAGCCGCCGCGATCTCGATCACCGGCGCAAACAGCAAAGAAATCGCTTATCAACTGGAAAGAAAACTGTTCGACAACGGCCATGCCGCGACTGTGCTTGAAACCCCGGACGCCGCCTTGATTCAGGCGATCAAAAAAGCCGGCCTGATCGGTTTGTGCGTAAACGGCAAGGAAGCTTGCGACAGCGGGTTCGACAGCGATAGCTTGCCGATCGATGAAATTTACAACGGCTTGAAAGACAGAAAAATCATCTACTGACCCCGTCGAACACAATCTCTGCATACCTCATAGGCCAGCCAAATTTGTAATGGTCAACAAAAACCGGACACCTATTCAGGCTGCGTTTTTAAAAAATTCCCGTTCGAATTCGATCGGGAATGGACCGCCCAAAGTTGAGTGCGATCGGCGGTCGTTGTAAAACGCCAAATAATCGATCACGCTCAACTTTGCCGCCTCTTGGTTTTTTAAATTTCTCGTGGCTGAGTTGTTCATGCTTCAAACTGCGGAAAAACCGTTCTGTGGGCGGTCGAGTCAACCGAAGGGAACCGCCCCCTTCAGCTGCTCACGGAACCGTACGTGAATCTCTAGATTCATACGGCTCTTGCTATTCAGCCACCCTACGCCAAACGCGCCAATGTGCAAATAAGGTCGGATAGTGTCGGTAAGCCCCCGCAACCATTGACCGGCAAGCCATTTCCGGCGCTTTAGCGGTTTGAATTCCCGCCTCACCCAGTTCAATAGTTTGTCGTTGATGTAGCTATGAATGGCCGACATAGCCGATTTTCCGAACCTTTCGTAATACTTGCCGTTGGCCTTGGGAATTTCGACGCGTTTCACCGGTGGAGGGAAGTAGCTGCCTGACGACAGCCGATTCCATAGCTTATATAGATCGCTCTTTAGATCAGCCTCAAAATCCTCGGTTTCGGTGTTGACAGGCGTCCTCGTGTGGTGGCCACTGACGGGGAAATGGCGCCAAGTGTTGACCGTCAAGCTCAAGGCAAGAGCCAATCGGTTAGTCATTGACCGGCATAAAACCAGCGGCATTTATTCGGCGTTAGTGGTGTTGCCGGTTTTGTTTTCAGGCATTTATATCACCAAACCGAAATATCTGGTGCCGGTGATCGAACTTTATTCACCCGCGGTCTACCGCTTATTGCTTTCAGTCCAACCCGAAGGGCGCGGGCCTTCGCTGAAGATGGCGGACGCGGTGGCCATTGTCTATCGCCTGTTTCCGGGAGGCCGGACACATCTGGTTTAAAACGCGACGCAAGCCACGTCAACCTTCACGGTTTGTAAAAACGGCATTGAGCAAAGCAGCTTGCTGAAAAGGCGGTGTGTCGTGATGGGCAGATACCGCGGCAAAGTGTTGGATGTGGACGACCGACCCTCGGTTCCGCCGGCGAAGTGTTCAGCCAAATACTTGGCTGGCCGGGTAGGTTATTGGTCTGTATTTCAGGCGTGATTATCCTGATCTTGTTTGTGACCGGGGCATCCGTCGGGATGCATAAGCGCGAGGCACGCTGAGAGCTTTGGGAAAGAAATTTGCGAATCGAAGATTAATCATCGGCAGGGCGGAAATTGGAACGCCGCCCTGAACATTTTGAACTCAATTTGCAACTGTTGCGGATGGGTTTGCAACCCCCCTCCTGCGGCCAGCTTGCGAGCCATCAAAGCTGAACCGTTCCGCCCGGGAACATCAACTCTCAATGAAACGGCGGCTTAACGCTATTCCCGCCCGCATCGTTGATCAGGACGCTCGAGCCGACAACGCTTCCGTATTGCGTTTGGCCAGCCCATCGATCACAGCAGACAACGAGCCTTTTTGCTGCACTTCATTCGTGAAAGTCGTCCGATAGTTGGTGACCAGGCTGACACCTTCTATCATGATGTCATAGACCTTCCACTGTCCGGCTTCGCTCAAAAACATCCGGTAATTGACGCCGACCGGCTGGATACCGGGTTGCAAGACTTCGGTTTTCACAATCACTTTGTTGGAGCCTGACTCCATGTCTATCGGCAGGAAACGGACCGACCATTCCTTGAACTCGAGGAAGGCGCGCGAATATGTCCTGACCAACAACATTTGGAACTCTTTTTTGAAGCGCTCGCGTTCATCCGGGCTCGCAGTTTTCCAAAGCTTGCCGAGCACCAGCGCGGAAATCTTGTCGAAATCGGTATGCGGAAGGATCACCTCATTCACAAATTGGGTGATTTTAGCGAAATCATTTTTGAAAGACTGATCCTGCAGACGATTTTTCAGTTTATCGGACGCATCCTGGATCGCTTGCTGAGGCGGCAGCAAGTCTTGCGAATACGCGCCCGATACCGGCAACAAAGCCATAAGGAACAGACATAAACCGAAAAGCGAAAATTGTTTGAAGTTCATATACCCCCCCAGAAAAATAGAAACCCTTATGCCTGTCATTTTCAAATGATGAAAATGACTTTCCTGATACAATAAAAACCTGCTAAGCCACTCCGGCAGGCTCGGTCTGTGGCGCTCGACTGAGATTTTTCACCCCCAAGAGTTCTGACACGATGTCTTATCATACCATCAATTTCCCCAAAATACGCATGAGAAGAATGCGTTATAACGATTTTTCGCGCCGCTTGATGCGCGAGCATCGTTTGTCTGTTGACGATCTGATTTATCCCGTTTTTGTGACCGAAGACACCAACCAAAGAGTCGCTATTGCCTCAATGCCGGGCATTGAAAGACTGTCACTGGACTTGCTTGTGGAAGAAGCTTACGAGTTGTTCAGTCTGGGCATTCCGGCCATCGCGCTGTTTCCGGTCATTGCCGCCGAGAAAAAATCCGACCTCGCTAAGGAGGCTTTCAATCCGGAAGGGCTCGTGCAAAGCACCGTCAGAGCCTTGAAAGAAGCCGTGCCGGAACTCGGCATCATTACCGACGTGGCGCTGGATCCTTATACCTCGCACGGTCAGGACGGGCTGATCGACCAGGACGGCTATGTACTGAACGACGAAACGATCGAAGTGCTGGTCAAACAAGCCTTGTCGCACGCCGATGCCGGCGCCGACATCGTCGCGCCCTCGGACATGATGGACGGACGCATCGGTGCGATACGGCAGGCGCTGGAAGCTAACCACCATCGCAACACCCGAATATTGGCCTATTCCGCAAAATATGCATCGAGTTTTTACGGCCCGTTCCGCGATGCCGTCGGTTCGTCAACCGCGCTAGGCAAGGCGAATAAATACAACTACCAGATGGACCCAGCCAATTCCGACGAGGCTCTACGTGAAATCGCTCTGGATTTGCAGGAAGGCGCAGACATGGTGATGGTAAAACCTGGCATGCCCTATCTCGACATTGTTCGCCGGGTCAAGGATGAATTCGGCGTGCCGACCTTCGCCTATCAAGTCTCCGGCGAATACGCGATGTTGAAAGCCGCCTCGCTCAACGGCTGGCTCGATGAGAAACAGGTCGTTATGGAATCGTTATTGGCGTTCAAGCGCGCCGGCAGCGATGCGATTCTGACTTATTTTGCCAAATCCGTGGCAGAATGGCTACAGAATTGATTCAGCACGCTCGCTAAACCGACCATCAGCGACCCGCGGCAATTACTGTAACAGCACAAAAACAATAAAAAACGGAGCCCATTCCATGACCGACGACTCGATGATTTCCTCCAGACGGAGGCGTCAGATTGAAGCCATCATTCTTATTCTGTTGCTGATAGCGTCGTTAGTCGGCATTTTCATCAACGATTATTCTCCTGCCGACGGTTATGGCTATTGGATCATGACGGTCTTCGTGTTCGCATTTTTCTCGATCATTCTGGGCTGGCTGAAATCCAGGCAAAGTAGTGAAGACTTCGTATCCGTTTTACGCGAACAGGCCCTGCACTGGTTTTGCTCGCTGCTCGTGGTCGGCGGCGCGTCGCTCGTCTTGAAGCCGGAAAACAACTCGGGCTTGATCATTTTATTGATCTTGTCGCTGGCAACGGTTTTGGATGGCCTGCGCGTCGGCTGGCGATTCAGCGTCGTCGGAATTTTTTTAGGTATTTCCGCAGTCATTCCAACCTATACGGATCATTTTTTCTGGGTGGAACTGGTAATCGTTGCGGCCATCATCACACTGACGATCATCTGGAGCTTTTGGCTGAGGAAAAACAATTAAATGACCACAACGGACCGCTACGCCGTATTCGGAAGCCCGATCAAGCACAGTAAATCCCCCCGGATTCATCGCCTGTTCGCCGAACAAACAGGCCAAGCGCTGAGCTACGAAGCGCAGGAAGTCACTGCCGAGGCATTTCCTGCCACCGTCAAAGGCTTCTTCGAAGCAGGTGGCAAAGGCTTAAACTGCACTGTGCCGTTGAAAGAACTGGCCTACCGCTTTGCAACCCATAAAACCGAACGCGCGCAACGCAGCAAGGCGGTCAACACGCTCGTACTGCAAACGGACGGCGCGATTCTCGGCGATAACACCGACGGCTGCGGTTTGGTCACGGACCTGTTGCATAACCACCGATTGACACTGACGGGCAAGAATGTCCTCATTCTCGGTGCGGGCGGCGCGAGCCGCGGCATTATCGGACCGATCCTGGGGCAATCGCCAACGCGTCTGGTGGTCGCCAACCGCACCACCGATAAAGCCGTGCTGCTTGCCGAAGAATTTAAATCTATAGGCGACATTTCCGGCTGCGGCTTCGAGGAACTCGGCCGGCTGCAATTCGACCTGATCCTGAATGCCACCGCCGCCAGCCTGAGCGGTCAGTTACCTCCCCTACCCGACCGCCTGCTTGCCAGCCAGGCCAGTTGCTACGATCTCGCCTACGGCAACGAACCGACAGCTTTTGTGCGCTGGGGATTCGCGCACGGCGCGCGACTTAGCCTGGACGGCCTCGGCATGTTGGTCGAACAGGCGGCCGAAGCATTCTTCATTTGGCGCGGGGTGAGGCCACAAACCCGTCCGGTGATCGAATTGCTTGACGGGGAAAGAAAAAAAGCCTAGCCCGTACTCCGTCAACGAGAGTCTCGTCATGACAAGCGGCCGGCCTCAACGGAAAATCATTCATATCGATATGGATGCCTTTTTCGCCGCGGTCGAGCAACGCGACAACCCGGCCTATCGGGGCAAAGCCATCGTCGTCGGCGGCCGGCCGGATGCGCGGGGCGTGGTCGCGACGTGCAGCTACGAAGCCAGAAAATACGGCATCCATTCGGCGATGCCGTCTTCCCATGCTTACCGCCTGTGCCCGCACGCTATCTTCGTGAAACCGCGTTTCGAGGTTTATAAGGAAGTCTCGGCGGCCATCCGCCGCATTTTCTCCGACTATACCGAACTGTTTGAGCCGTTGTCGCTCGATGAAGCCTATCTGGACGTAAGCGAGGTGTCGCGCTGCCAGGGTTCCGCGACCCTGATCGCGAAGGAGATCAAGGAAAAGATTCGCCGACAAACCGGACTGACCGCCTCGGCAGGCATTTCCTACAATAAGTTTCTGGCGAAGATTGCGTCCGACATCAACAAACCCGACGGGCTGTATTTGATCACGCCCGAGCAGGGGCCGGGATTCGTCGAACAGCTGGCGATCGGAAAATTTCACGGCATTGGCAAGGCCACCGAAAAAAAGATGCATGAACTGGGCATCCGCACCGGTTTTGACCTGAAACAATGGCCTTTGCCGTTATTGGCGCAGCATTTCGGCAAATCCGGGCCGCATTATTACGACATTGCCCGCGGCATCGACAACCGACCGGTCCGCAATTACCGGCCAAGCAAATCGGTCGGCGTCGAAATCACCTATCAGGAGGACCTTGAAGACCCTTGCCTAATCCTGGAGCAACTCTTCGGGCTGCTGGACAAGGCCCTGACCCGGCTGGCCGCGAAGCAACTGACCGCCCATACCCTCACGATCAAGCTTAAATATCACAACTTCGTGCAGATCACGCGCAGCAGAACGCTGCCCCAGGCGATCACCCGCGTCGAGGGATTCGAGGCTATCCTGGCCGATTTGCTGAAAGATACCGAGGTCGGCGCGAAAAAGGTGCGCTTGCTGGGGGTGGCACTCTCCTCCCTGGACTCGGCGGCGCCAATGAATTGGCGACAACTGGATTTGTTCGATTAGTAAAATCGGCGCGGGGCTTTATTCACGCTGCTTTTGCAGCGCTTTTTCATGATGATTCGGATCGTGTCGGTTTTGCCCTTTAGTATTTTCACATCCCGCGAGAAAACCCAGAATCAGAAGTATCAGAATGGATGACTTCATCATGCCCTCCTCAATCGCTTAGCGGTGAGGTTATACAATAGCAAATTCCGCTGCCATATTCCGAGAGATTCTCAGGTTAATTTCCTCTCGCGAATATTTTCTCGTTTCGACTCCCGAAGCCATGAGAAAATGAAACCCGGCCCCTCAAACACCGGCTACCGATGTCACTCTCGAAATCGATCCAACCCGACTCCTCTCGACGTCTGTCTTCTCTCAAGGATTTGTGGCCTTTCATGCGCCCCTATCGCGGAAGAATAGCGCTGGCTTTCGTTCTGTTGTGCCTCGGTTCGGCCACCATTCTGCTGGTTCCGTTGGCGTTTCGCGATCTGATCGATTTTGGTTTTGGGCAACGGCAAAACGCCGGCGCCGGGTTGCTCGGTTCGCTGAGCCTGAATGGACGCTTCGCGGTTCTGTTCGGATTGGCGAGCCTGTGGGCATTGGCCGTTTCGGCGCGATATTACACCGTGACCTGGATAGGAGAGCGGGTCACGGCGGATTTGCGTACGGCGGTGTATGCGCGGGTTCTGGTGCAATCCCCGCAATTTTTCGAGACCTTGCAAACCGGCGAGGTGCTGTCGCGCCTGACCGGCGACACCATCCTGATCCAGACCGTGGTCGGCAGCTCCGTTTCGATGGGCCTCAGAAGCCTGTTCCAGTTTGTGGGCGGCATGGTCATGCTGGCGGTGACCAGTCTGCATCTGTTCTCCCTGAATCTGGGTCTGATGGCTTTATTGACGCTGCCCATCTTAGCGATCGGCCGCAAAGTGAAAAAGCTCTCGCGCGAATCGCAGGACAAAATAGCGGATGCCTCGGCGCTGGCCGGCGAGATTCTCAACGCGGTGCCGACGGTCCAGGCCTATACCCAGGAACAGCGAGAAACCCGACGCTTCGCCGACCGTGCGGAAGTCAGCTTCAAGACCGCCATCCGGCGTACCCGGGTGCGTGCGGCGCTGACGGCGCTGATTATCATGGCCGTGATGGGATCGATCATTTTCGTGCTGTGGATCGGCGCGAACCTGGTGCATCAGGGCGGCATGACGGGCGGACAACTGGCGTCCTTCGTGCTGTATGCGGTCTTGGTGGCGGGCGGGGTCGGCACCCTGGCGGAAGTCTGGGGCGATATCATGCGGGCGGCCGCCGGGGCAACCGAACGCTTGCTGGAACTGCTCCATGCCCAACCCGCCATCGTCGAAGCCAACGCGCCGCAACCGCTACCGCGACCCGAAAAAGCCGAGATTCGATTCGAACATGTCACTTTCCGTTACCCATCGCGAATGCAGACGGCCGCGCTCGAAGGCATCACTCTCGCTATCGCCCCGGGCGAGAGCATCGCGTTTGTCGGCCCTTCCGGTGCGGGCAAGTCCACCCTATTCCAGCTTTTATTGCGTTTCTACGAGGTATCTGATGGCGCCATTCGATTCAACGGGCAGGACATTCGCGAACTGTCCTTACAGCAATTACGCAACAGGATTGCCATCGTGCCGCAAGATCCGGTAATCTTCTCGGCCAATGCCCTGGAAAATATTCGTTACGGCCGCCCTGATGCCAGCGATGATGAAGCCATCGCCGCCGCAAAATCGGCGCAAGTGGAAGAATTCATCAACCGCCTGCCGGAAGGCTATCAGACATTTCTGGGGGAACGCGGTGCCCGCTTGTCCGGCGGGCAACGCCAGCGTATCGCCATCGCTCGGGCGATTTTGAAAAATGCGCCGCTTTTGCTGCTCGACGAAGCCACCAGCGCCCTGGATGCGGAATCCGAAATCCTGGTGCAGGAAGGCTTGAACACGGCCATGCAGGGGCGTACCACCCTGATCATTGCCCACCGGTTGGCCACGGTGAAGAAGGTCGGCCGTATCATCGTCCTGAACCAGGGACGTATCGTCGAAACCGGCGCTCCGGAGGATTTACGCAAACAGAGCGGGCTGTACGCCAGATTGGCGAGCCTGCAATTCGATATTCAATAATTCGGCGGAATTGCTGCCCAGTGCAGCGCCTTGTTAGGACGCATCGTATGGCCCAAGAAAACGCTCTCCATTGAAATGAATCAGATGCGATGGAGCATCAGCCACCCACACTTCAGTTTCCCAAGCGATTTCGGAAAGATAGCGTCCCATAACGGCCCGAGTCGGGAAGGCAGTGACATAGACCAGCCCTGCACTTGAACCGGCAAACAGCTCGGCAAGTTCGGCGTGCCGTTTGCCATCGACCGGCCCATGACTGGTGACAGACTCTACCAACAGCAGCCAATTTTTCTCAGTGTAATGCAACACCACATCGGGCATCTTCCCATGGAAATCGATATCGACACCCAACCCGGCCAGTAAAGCGGCATCGAAATAGCCCCATTTCTCGCCCGTGTCCCCGGCATAAATCAGCAGGCTACCCGGCGCGAAGCGAGGGGCGAAGTCCTCGATAATCGCCCGGATCAGTTCGCTATGTTCGCCGGGGCTGAGGGTAATACGCTTGCCCGGAGCGATCTCAACCGGGATGCGGTTCTGCTCGCGTTCCTTTGCGTAGCGGGCAATTAGCGTTTCACGTTCAGCGAGGTAGGCGGTGAGATTGTTATGCCAATGCGGCGTGCCGAAGGTACGCAGCACGGCCAGTACTGCTGGTTCGATCTGATAGACTGCCTTGGGACTGTTGACCGGGCGATCGGGCTTGTCCGGGTTGTAAAGCGCTATGCCAGCATCACAGAACTGGTGTATGGTCTGCCGCCGTATCGTTTCGCGCGTGTTCGGTGCATAGCCCTTGTTGTAGTGCTCCCGCGCCCATTCCATAATGGGCGTAATGCCCATAAGCGGGTTCTCCGCGTCGGCCCAGGACTTGCTCGGTGTGAGATTCAGCAAAGCCAGCAGGCATAGGCCGGAACGCTCGTTCTGTTGAGCCCGTGTCAGGCCCAAGGAGATGATGACCTGCTGCGCGGCCTTGATATAGTCGTTCTTGTCGTTCATTCGGTCAGGGTTTCTAGCTTGGCGTCAATCATGGCCTGCGTGATGACTCCTTGCAGCCTCGCCCACTCGCCAAGCCGGATTAGGGTATCGCGGCTCGGGTATTTCATCAACTTGAGGTCGGTTGCATTAACTTGTGTATGTCCGCTAAAGCGCCGAAAATTTTCGTCCACGGCTGTCGAATTTAGAAACAAAGCCAATCCTCTTGCCATTGCTTCAGGCAGGCCCTGCTTGTTCTCGTGAAACACGTTTAAATGATTCTCGAAGCCAAGCATAGGCATGTGAACGAAGGCACGAGGTTCAACCACACCCGCTACCACACGACGTTGTTCTTCCTTTGACGAGAAGCGTCGCACCACACAATAGAAGCCAATCGGGAAAAGCCACTTTTCGGTATCCGCGTTTCGCATGATGGCGTTGGGCTTCTTCATGCCTTCAATGGGCCATGTGGTGCCACTACTGCTGAAATGGCCGGGGTATAGCAAAGGTACAGTGCACGGCTCCGGCATGTCACGCAAATGCGGTTTTAGCCGGAAATCCACCACAGGCCCGGTCGATACATTAATACTTAGGTCGGCTAGCGTATAGCGGATCGCCGGGAATAGTTCAATCGCGTTTTTCTCGGGCGATGTAGGCACATGAATGAACCGCTCCGGGGCGTCCGGAAACACGATCCTCTCGAACGGATGTTCATGAGAGGTAAGGTCGCCAAAGGTGTCGTCGGTCGAAACCGAAACTGTAACCGCCCCCTGCTGGCTACCGCGCTCAAGCCGGATGATGATGTTTTCCTGTAGCACATCGTCATCTTTGAATGCTCTGTTACGCGACTCGAACAGGTGCAGGTGACGGATGGCTGCACGTTCAAGAATAAAGTCTCGGAAGGGGCGGTAATACGGGCCGTTGCAGAAGCTGCGCGGGATGATCGCCACGATCTGTCCTCCCGGCACAGTCAGAGCTACAGCCAGCGCTACAAAGGCTGAGTAAAGGTTTACGGTCTCGATACCAATACGCCTCAGAGCAAATCGGTAAGCTGAATTACTGTTAATCTTCTTGTAAGGCGGATTGAGGATCGCGTGCGTATAGCTTTCCAGGGCTTTGGATGAAAATAAATCCCCGGACAGCGACTCTACGGCGGCATAAATAAAGTCTTCTCCATAGATATTGGCAGAAAAATCGCCCTTATATTTGTATCGCTCAAGAGTATGCGACAAATGAGGCATCAACGCGTGATCAAGCTCAAAAGCATCCATTTCCACCCGCTGAAAATGAAAACCGCCCGCTCTCCATCTTTCCAAGAAAGCTGCCGACAAGGATCCAATGCCGGCTCCGGCATCCAGCAAACGGCAATTCCCGGTTCCATCGGGAAAAAGGCCGGCCATGAATGCCGCCGTCCTCTCAGGCGTGAGAAACTGGCCGAATTGCGATTTTCTTTCCGCCCCGGTACTTTTTGAAAGCTGCAGCCTTTTTTGTTCAACCGCTGATAGCAATAGGATGTCTCCTGTTATATAGCCTAAAGACCTATCATACCACTCGGGAAGAAGGAACCGGCCACGGGTTCCTCCCTACGCAAACAGATAATCCAGCACCAACCCGATAAACACAGCCAGACCAAACCAGTTGTTATTCAAAAACGCCTTGAAGCAAAGCGCTTTTTCGCGGTGGAAAATCAGTTTCTGCTGATAAACCGCAAGCCCCGCCGCTGCCAGAAGCCCTGCGTAATAAAAGAATCCCAACCCTTCTATACGCCCGACGATCACCAAGAGACCCAGCATCACGATCTGCAAGGCGCCCATGATATGGCGGTCATAATCGCCGAACAGGATCGCGGTCGATTTGACGCCGATCTTCAGGTCGTCGTCCTTGTCGACCATCGCGTACATCGTGTCGTAAACCAGCGCCCAGAGCAGCACGGCCAGATACAATAACCAGCCGACCAAAGGAATCGTGTTCGTCTGCGCGGCAAAAGCCATCGGCACCGCCCAGCCGAAGGCCATGCCGAGGTAGGCCTGCGGCAGATGCGTGAAGCGCTTCATGAACGGATAGCTGGCCGCGAGAAAGGCGCCGATGAACGACAGGCCTATCGTGAACGGATTCATCAGCAGCACCAGGCCAAACGACACCAAAGTCAGCACCGCGAATAAAATCAACGCCTCCTTCGGCTGGACGCGGCCGGCCGCGATCGGGCGCTGTTTGGTGCGTTCGACATGCGGGTCGAAATCGCGGTCGGCATAATCGTTGATCACGCAGCCGGCGGCCCGCATCAGCACCACGCCCAGGAAAAACACCGTGAACACCAGCGCATCCGGCTTGCCGCGCCCCGCGATCCAGAGCGCCCACAGCGTCGGCCATAATAGAATCAGCGTGCCGATGGGCCGATCGAAGCGGGCGAGCAGCCAGTATTGTTTGGCGCGATCGGCGATGCGATCCGAAATGCGTATGGTCAAGGTATAACCCCTTTTTCAGCGAGAGTTTTTGCGAGAAATGTTATTATAACTTTTTTATTTGAGTGAGCGCCGAAGCGCCAAAGGCAGCCGTTATGAAAGTTAAAATTTATCATAATCCGCGTTGCAGCAAATCCCGGGAAACGCTGCAACTGTTGCGGGACAAGGGAATCGAGCCGGAGATTGTCGAATATCTGAAAAATCCGCCGAGCGCGGAAGAACTCGACCAGATACTGCAAAAACTCGGGATCGAACCGCGCGACCTGATGCGAAAAAAAGAGAAGCCATACGATGAATTGGACCTGTTCGACAAGTCGCTGGACCGGCAGACCTTGATCCGCGCGATGGTCGACAACCCGATTCTGATCGAACGCCCGGTCGTGGTAATCGGCGATAAGGCAGCGATCGGCCGGCCGCCGGAAAACGTGCTCGCGATCCTGTAGCAATGACCAAGATCCTGGTGCTTTATTTCTCCCGGCACGGCGCGACCGCCGCCATGGCGATGCAGATCGCGCGCGGCGTCGAAACGGTCGACGGCGCGGAGGCGACCGTCAGAACCGTACCGGACGTATCCGCTGTCTGCGAAAAGACCGCCGAGCGGATTCCCGCGCACGGCGCGGTGTATGCGACGCTGGAGGATCTGAAAAACTGCGACGGCCTGGCACTGGGCAGTCCGACCCATTTCGGCAACATGGCCGCGCCGTTGAAATATTTTATCGACAGCACGACCGAAATCTGGTTTTCGGGCGCACTGGCGGGCAAACCGGCCGGCGTGTTTACATCCACCGGCAGTTTGCACGGCGGCCAGGAAAGCACCCTGTTATCAATGATGCTGCCCTTGCTGCACCACGGCATGGTGCTTTTGGGATTGCCCTACAGCGAGACGGCCCTGCGCGAGACTACCTCGGGCGGCACGCCCTATGGCCCGAGCCATTTGGAAGAGAAAAACTCAATCTTGAGCGACCAGGAAAAGACCTTGTGCCGGGCGCTCGGAAAACGCCTCGCGATCACCGCGAAAGCGCTGAAGACGGGAATGCCGGTTTGAGTAAAATTGCGCCGGTTTTCTTCCATTATGTGGCGCTCAGCGGTTATTTCGGCCTGTTCGCGCAGATGATGCTGTGGCCCACCGTGTTGACGACCTCGACGCAATTCCCGGTGGCGCTGGTTCTGATCGTAACGGTAACGCCGCTGTTGTTCTTGGTGCGCGGCTTGCTGGCATTCAACCCGAAGAGCTATGCCTGGGCCGGATTCATCAGCCTGTTATATTTCGCACACGGCGCGACCGAAATCTATGCGAATACCGACGCCCGGCCGCTAGCGGCGGCCGAAATCCTGTTCAGTCTGCTGTTGTTTTTCGGTTCGGCGCTGACGCTCCGTTTTCGCGATAAAGACCGCTGAACCATGGCAAAACAACTGCCTTTGCAGTTCGTGTTCAGGGCTAATCAAACGTTCCAGGACTTTTTCCCGGGCGCGAATGTTGCCCTCGTCGATCATCTGCAAAAATGCGTTGATGGCAGCGGCGAAGCGTTCATTTTCCTGTGGGGACAGGCCGGCCTCGGCAAGAGCCACTTGTTGCAGGCATGTTGCCACGAGGCCCAAAAGCAAGGCCTTTCGAACTTTTATTTCGATCTGAATCAGGCCGGCGGCTCTTCCGTCGAATTGCTGAACGGCCTCGAAGCCTGCAAACTTGTCTGCCTCGACAATGTGGAAGCGATTGCAGGTCTTGCCAACTGGGAGTTGGCCCTGTTCAATTTTTTCAACCGGCAGCGGGATCTCGGGCATAAGCTGATCATCTCTTCCGGCGTCAGCCCCAAAGCCTTGGCGATCCGATTACCCGATTTGAAAACGCGCCTGAACTGGGGACTCGGTTTGAACATGCAAACGCCGGACGATGAGGGCCGGATCGCCGCGCTAAGGTATAAAGCAAGGCGCATGGGCCTGGAGATTTCGCCGCAGGCCGGGCGCTTTCTATTGAACCGCGCCGATCGAGACATGGCGTCGTTATGGCATCTGCTCGACAGTCTCGACCAAGCCTCCTTATCCGCCAAGCGCAAATTGACTGTGCCTTTTTTAAAACAGATTCTCGATGAAAACCATGGTTAGCAAAGTGCTGGTAGTCGGCGCCGGTGCGATCGGCGCGTTTTATGGATCGTTGCTCGCGAAGGCCGGCGCCGAAGTGTCGGTGGTCTGCCGCTCCGAATACGAAACGGTCAAAAAATCCGGCTTCACGATCGAAAGCGCGAGCCTCGGAAATTATCGTTTCATGCCGAAGCAAGTCCTCCAGGACGCGAGTGATTATCAAGGGCCTGCCGACTACGTGCTGCTCTGCACCAAAATGCTGCCAGACGTCGATCAGGCTGCGCTGCTGCGCCCCGTGGTCGCGCCGCAAACCGTTATCGTATTCATCCAGAATGGAGTCGACATAGAACAGAAAATGCTCGACGCGTTCCCCGCTAACGAAGTCGTCAGCGGCCTGGCGTTCATTTGCTGCAACCGGATCGGACCGGGAATAATCCGGCATCTGGCTTACGGCCGGCTGGCGCTGGGCAATCTGCCGGGCTCGGTCAGCGCTAAAACCCGTGAATTGTGCCGGTTATTTCAAGCGTCGGGCATCGAGAGTAACGCGACTAATACGATCGTTGCCGAGCGCTGGCTCAAATGCGTTTGGAATGCGCCGTTCAATCCGTTGTCGGTGCTGTCCGACGGACTCAGCACGGCCGAAATACTCCACACCGAAGAGTCTTTCGTGCGCCATATCATGCAGGACATCTGCCGGATTGCCGAGGCTTTAGGACACCCTTTGCCGGTTGATGCGGTGGATAGGAATATCGAAAAGACCTACCTGATGCCGCCCTATAAAACCAGCATGCTGCTCGATTACGAACAAGGAAGGCCTCTGGAAATCGAAGCCATTCTCGGCAATGCGTTACGCGCGGCCCAACGCGTGAACGTACCCTGCCCTTATCTGGAATCGATTTATGCCTTAATCCGATTAAAGTTGCTGGCGGATCGAAAACACCGTCACGCGACCATGCCATCTAGCAAAACGTAACCATGCGCCGTCATAAATTGTCTTCGGGAAGCCTGTTTACGTTTTTGCTGCTGTCTTCGGTTTATTGCATTGCGGCGCAGCCCCGCGTCGCGGTGCTCGATTTTGAACTGAAGGATCTGACTCCCGCGCCTTATATTCCGGCCGAAATCGCTCGCGCGGCCGGCGTCAAACCATTGCTGGAACAGGCGCTGGCAAAATCCCACTATCAGATCGTCCACATCGATTCCAGCGATATCGCCAAGGCCGCCGCCGGCCCCGGCTATCTGTTCGATCACCACGACCTGGCCGCCAAACTGGCGCGGACGGTTCGCGCCGACTATATCGTGGTCGGCAGGCTGCACAAGCCCAGCTACCTGTTCATCTATCTGATGGCGCACCTGGTCGATGTGCGGCAAGGCAAGTTGATCGGCGATTATATTTCCGAGGTCAAAGGCGGCGCCCCGAAGTTGACTCTGAAAGGCGTCGAAAGCCTGGCCGGAAAGATCGTAAAAACGCTCTCACAACATGCCGATCGATCACGTAACCCCTGAATGCGGAAGTCAGTCAACGGCAACAGCAATTGCATTTCCTGCCTCTGCCTGATCGTGGTTAATCTCACATTCTGCCTGCCGAAATGCTGACGCGACTCCTAGTCTACCTCGCTTATTTCCTAAAAACCTCCGCGCGCTATCAAAGCACGAAACACTTTTTCCGGCGTCTGCTGGTGATCCCGCAGAGCCAGCCGAAAGCCTATTTCGATGTTTTCATGCTCGTGATGGTGATCATCAGCGTATTCTTGCAGATCGATAAAGTCAGCCATCAGCCGCCGCAATGGCAACTTGTCTTCGAAGATTGCATCGTCGCGCTATTCATCATCGAATATCTGTTGCGCGCCTGGATTCATAACGACAACCACCAGATCATCCTGGATCATTACGAACGCTCGGAATACCTGAGCATTCCGGTTAAACTGCACAAAGTGTTCAAGACGATCGCGGCGAAAAAAATCGAATATGCGTTAAGTCCCCTGGCGTTGATCGATCTACTGGCCATCCTGCCCAGCTACAGGCCATTGCGCTTTTTACGCGTCTTCCTGATTTTCCGGTTGTTCAAGCTGTTCCGTTATATCAACAGCATCAAGCTGTTCACACAGATTCTCTTTAACAAACGCTTCGAGCTTTATACCCTGGGGGTGTTTTTGGGTTTGCTGCTTTTTATCGGCAGCATCGCCATTTTTTTGTTTGAAAATCCGGACAACGGCGGCGATGTCCATGATCTGTTCGATGCCTTCTATCTGGCCGTCGTGACCATGTCAACGGTGGGCTACGGCGATATCGCCCCGCAAACCGCCGGCGGACGCCTGGTCGTGATGGGCTTGATTTTTACCGGACTCGGCGTGTTGTCATTCTTCACCTCGATCATCGTCTCGGCCTTTACCGATAAAGTCAACGACCTCAAGGAGAACCGGGTATATGCGGAATTGCAAAGGCACGAAGGAATAGTGATCATTTGTGGCTTTGGCCGTGTCGGCATGCACGTCGCGCGGCAGCTTGCCGATCACCAGCAGCCTTTCGTCATCATCGATAAGCTGGAACGCCACATAGAGGACGCCAGTCGTCTCGGTTATCTGACTATCCAGGGCGATGCAAGTAACAACGACGTGCTGTCCCTGGCCGGCATCAATCGCAATGCCTCGGCGATTTTATGCACGACCGGCGATGACGTCAGCAATGTTTACATCACCCTGACCAGCCGCCAGTTGAACGCCGACATCCGGATCATTTCGCGCGCCTACCGGCATGACAATGTCCGCAAACTGTACCAGGCCGGGGCGGATAATGTAATTGAGCCGTTTGAAATTGCCGGCATGGTCGCGGCCGAATATGTCGGTCAACCGGTCGCGTTCGGCGCGATCGCCGGCATCATGCACGAGGAAAAAGAGTTCGTCCTCGACACAGTGCGCGCGCATCCGGGTTCCGCGATTATCGGCAAAAAAATCGCCGAGATCGATTTCGATCACAGCAAGCTGATGCTGATCGGCGTGATCAGCACCGATCCCCCGCATCTCAAACAAAACGAGAGTTATCAAATGCAGGACCGGCATTTTTATTTCAATCCGAAACATGCTTTCGAGGTGCAGGAAGGCGATTTGCTCGTCGTTATGGGCAAACGGATCGGCATTGACTATTTTCGCTATCAGCTCGAAAAAAGTCGGTTCAAAATAGGCAAAAAAAGATGAAAAAGATTGCAGTCTTCGGCGATCCCCGCATGGCCCTGGAAGCGCTGTCCAAATTCGACAAGGAGACTTGCTCGATGATTTACGCCGCACAGAACCGCCACGATGCAGAGCTCATCGCGGAGCGGGGTTTCGCCGCCGAAGCGATCGATTTTCGTGATGACAGCGCGCTGCATGCGCTTGGCATCGGCGTGGATGTTGACTATTTATTCTGTTTTTTCGTGGCCGATTCGGATAATGTATTTTTGACTATCTCGGCGCGTGCGCTCGATAAAAGCTTGAACATCATCGCGACCGTCGATGATCCGGATTCTTCCGATAAATTATTGGCCGCCGGCGCGAACAAAATCATCGACCCCTACGAGATCAGCGGCCGCAAAACCTATGAAATGCTGACCAAACCGGAGATTACCCATATTCTGGACCAAAGCGTGCACCGACGACACGCTCTGAATATCGCCGAAATCGAAATTCCGGAAAATTCCTGGTTGGAAAACTGCAAAACCAGCACACTGCGACTAAACGAGCGCCATAATCTGATTCTTCTCGGCGTGGTCGATAAGGAAATCGGCGATCAACTGCATTTTGCGGTCGGCGACAAGGAACATGTTCTGAATGCGGGGGACGTGCTGGTCGTGATGGGACCGGCCAGGGAGATCAAGGCATTCAAGGAAACATTGATCGGCGACGATGACGTTTAGGTGTCAAAGTCTGAAGTTAACCCGACATGTTCAGAAATAAGTTTAAAATTTCACTTATTTCTATCAAGGAAGAAAGGAACGGTTCGCGTAAAAACTGATCGGCTCATACCGGCCAAAGGATAGGTGGGTGTTTTAATTGTTGTGATCATCGCCGCTTCCGAATTCGACCGCACCGGAATCGGCCAGGCTTCGGACGATCATCAAAATTTCTTTTTGCGCCGCCTCTATTTCGCTGGGCTTGGCGGGCGAAGCGGATGCCAAATCATCGCGCAGCATTTCCGCCGTGCGTCTGGACATATTACCAAAGATTTTATTTTTGAGACCTTCGCTGACACTCCGTAGCGCCAGTAACAGACGATCCGTCGCCACTTCACGCAGCAAGGTTTGCATGCCTCTGTCATCCAGATTGGCAATTTCTTCGAATACGAACATCTTGTCCTGGATTTTGCGTGCTAATTCGGCATTGCTGTCGGCGATTTCGTCCAGCATCTGGCTGCTGACATGGTTATCCAGGCGATTCAAAATATTGGCGGCGACATTGACTCCGCGCACAACCGAGGATTTGCCGTTTTCGTTACAAGCCCATTGTTCCGCGATGACTTCATCCAGTTCGCGCAAGGCGGCGGACGACAAGCCCTCCAGCGCAGCGATCCGCATCAGCAGACCGGGACGCATTGCTTCGGGTAAAATCATGATCACATCCGCCGCGCGCTGACCGTCAAGCAAGGACAACAGATTAGCGACGATCTGGGGGTGTTCCGAGCGCACCCAATCCGCTATCGTTCGGGCATCCATCCATTGCAACTGATGGATGCCTTGGTTTCCGCCGCTGATCAATACCCTGTCGATCATTACTTCCGCTTTTTCGGCCCCCAAGGCGTTCGCAAGCATGTTTCGGATATACTCTTCCGAATCGCCGCCCAACGCCGACTGCTTGTCAAAGGCGGCAATAAACAGACCTAACACCCCATCCACTGTGTCCAACGAAATGTTCTTCATCGACGCCATGTTGGAGCCTATCAGTTCCACGTCTCGGAGATCCAGATGTTTTAAAACCTCAGACGCTCTTTGCTGCCCCAACGCAAAAAGCAGTAAAGACGCGCGTTCAACTCCATTTAAATTGATCGTGGCGCTACTCATCTCTGATCCAGGCTTTCAAAGTATGCGCGACTAATTTCGGATTTTCATCCGCCAGGCGCTGCACATGGGCCAGATGTTTCTCGAAGCCCCGCGGCGCGGCCAAGCATGAAGGCTCTTCATCAACCATTTTTTGTTCGGCAGGTTCCGCAACACGAGCAGACCGATCGACCGGCCCGTTCATGGCCGAACGATTTGCTTCCGTTACCGCCAAGTTTTCAGTTTTAGCGCCTTTGACAGCCCTGGCCGCCATCTCCGTTTCGATCAAACCGTCGTCGCCTTCCAGCACATGCAAGGTTTGAATACGGCCCGGCGTCACGCCCAAAATCAACTGCTTTTTACCGACCTGCAGCAACACGATCTTTTCCCACATACCCAAGGATAAACCGCCAGCAACGCGCATTCTGCCAGCGCCGCCAAACTTGCGGAGGACGCCCCAGAATCCAAGCAAAAAAACGCCCATGACTGCGAGCAGGCTCACACCCCACAGCGCAATGCTTTCGGCATCCAGGTCTCCGAGGGTTTGATTGGGTGCATCCACCCTCGGCAGCGCATTGCAAACGGAAAGCCGCAGCAATAAAAGCCCGGAAAGTATAATGTTTAACCGCATCAAGCTAATCTTTTGACGCGTTCCGAAAGGCTGATGATATCGGTCAGTCGAATCCCGAATTTCTCATTGACCACGACCACCTCGCCGCGGGCAACCAGCGTGCCGTTCACGAAAATATCCAACGGATCGGCGGCCAGACGGTCCAACTCGACAATTGAACCTTGATTCAGCTTCAACAAATTTTTGATGCTGATCTGCGTCCGGCCGAACTCCATTGCAAGTGTCACGGGCACGTCCATGATCACATCCAGATCGATCGCCTCATGCGGGCCTATCGACGCGTTTTCTCTTGCAAACGGATAGCCACCGGCACCTTCGCCGGCACTTACCTGCAACGGATCGCCTTCGATCGGTACTTCAGTCATTTTTTCCATAATCATTCACCTTATCATCAATGGCCGAACCGCTGCAAACAGCATTAGTCCTTATAATTTTTCAATGATTTGTACCGCGAAATGACCTTCCGATGTGCACGCTTTGCCGGTGAATAAAGGCACGCCTTCCGCCTGTAGCGACAAGATTTTCGGCATGTCGATAGGAATAATATCGCCTTTTTTTAAGTGCAGGACATCGTTGACAGACAGGCTTTTTGCCGCTAGCAAGCTATTCACGTTGACCTTCGCTTCCACAACCTGATTACGCAACGCCGTCCGCCACTGCGGATCCGATTCCGCGCCGTCATCGCCGAAAGCATCCAACAAGCCGCTGATCGGTTCAATCATCGCATAAGGCATCAAAATGGTCAGTTCACCGCCATTTCCCTTCAAGGCAATATTGAAAGCGGAGGTGATTACATAATCATCCGCGCCGGCGATGGCGGCATAAGCCGGATTGATTTCCGATTTCAAATAGTCAAAATCGATCGCCAGCACGGGCTCCCATGCATCTTTCAAGTCTTTGAAAACCCTATCTAGAATTTTTCGAATCACCCGTATTTCGGCCCGGGTAAACTCGCGATCTTGCGAGTGATGATCAAACTGGCCGTTGCCGCCGAAATAATTGTCCACTATGGTAAACACCAAGCGGGAATCCATCACGATCAAAGCCCGCCCCCGCAGCGGAGTAATCCTGACAATATTCAAATTGGACGGCGCACGCTGCCCACCCATGAAATCGGAAAATTTCTGCAACTGAATGCCCGAGGCAGAAAGTTGCGGAACACGCTGCAGCAACTGGAATAAAGACGCGCGCAAAGCAATGGAGAAGCGGTCATTGATCATCTCAAGGGTTTGTATTTGTCCGCGCCGAACCACTCTTTCCCGGCTGCTGAAGTCATAGACCTTGGCCCCGTCTGCCTCTAGAAATTCGTTGATTACGGTTTCGGTTGCATAATCGCCGTCCTCCACGCTGTTGAGCAGCACATCAATTTCTTCCTGCGAAAGCAAATCCGGAATGCCCATAATTTATTGCCTGACCTATGAAGTAAAAATCAATTCGTTGGCCTGAAAACGTATGTTTTAAATAATATAGATCAATTATAGACGTTGGCTTCGAAAATGGGAGGAAACGGAACCTGCGACACAACTTGGAAGTTACGGATTGGCAAAACCGATACGGCGTATAGGTGTCTGCGCGTAAAATAATGAGCGTTAGAACACCGCAGCGATATGCGACAAGCAAATCAAGCGTTTGAATTCGATGTTAGCAAAAAATAAAACAAACCGAAGAAATCGCGACCGGGTAGGATAACGGCGAAATTTTGCTTATTAGCGCCGGCTTAAACTTAGAATGCTTCCCTTCCCGTCTCTACTGCGGAAATCGATTCTGCCGTTTTTGCAGTAAACGCCGTTCCAGCTTATGGAAATAGGCCGTGATGCCGAACAGAAAGCCTGCCGCCACCGGCAACGCAAAATACCAATGCGCTTTGGCGAAAGCGACTATTTTGAGAATTTCCTCGCCAAACACATACGCCGGCGTGATCGTAACCGCCGCCCATGCCCAGGCGCTGAGCAAATTGATCAATGCAAAGCGTTTTGACGAATATTTGGTGATCCCGATCGACATCGGGATCACCGTGCGCAGGCCGTACATATAACGTTGCATAAAAATGATCGGCCAGCCGTATTTTTTTAGCAACAAATGGGCGATCGCGAATTTGCGCCGTTGTTTGTGCAGTTTGCGTTGAATCAGGCCTTTATTGAAGCGGCCGATATAAAAATAAAGCTGATCTCCGGCAAAGCCGCCGAGTCCGGCCACGAAGACCGACAGTGCATAGCGCATATCGCCGGTATGCGACATCACGCCGGCCATGATCAAGCCGGTTTCGCCTTCCAATATCGACCATAAGAACAGGATGACGTACCCATATTCTTTTAGCCAGCCTAAAAATAATTCTTCCATCAATGCTTGCGTTTTAGTGAGATACTACTCTTATCCTAGACGCGGTTAATTCCGTCCGCAGTCTTTTACTTAGTGGAGCCGTTGGCATTCCCTGATGAACCGGAACCGGCGGCATTCGATGACTATAGGGTAATGGCGTGTGTAAAGCAACCGATTGGCGATATTTTATTGCCATGGCAAAAAGAAGCCGGCAGTTTGCCGCCTGATTACCCGGCGGCCTCCATCGGAAATCACGAATGCCTGCGATCAGTAGGCAAACCCCGATCGAGCTGTTCGAGGACAGTATCAGCGGCTACTTGCTGCGTAAGACGGCAGAACATCGTTTCCGCATATCAAAGCGGCCGGTTTCCGCTAACTTTCCGACGACATTGCCGCCCCCGTTGCCAACCGTGCACATTCCGTGTAGATTTATGCGCACAGACGCCAATCCCGCAATTACAGCAGTGCTCATGCTAATTTAGTCTCTTTTGGTTTGTTTTTTGCTTATACTATTTCGGCGATGGCCGTGCCGCCGTATCCATTAGCAAACGAAAATATCCTAATTTATCTCATGAAATACAAATGACGCCGCCTACATCCAAACAAATCGGATTGGATGGGAACGCCGCGTTGATGCAAACTCGAAAGAAGGTAAAGTTCATTGGCCGAAATTTATAATATTAAGACAGGTTATCCTTATCCCGCTGGTGCAACAGCGAATCAAAACGGGGTGAATTTTTCGATTTTCAGCCGTCATGCGACCGCTGTCGAACTGCTGCTGTTCGAAACCGCCGAGAGCCTGGAACCGTTTCAGTTGATCAAATTGCAATCGCAAGTGAACCGGACCTTTTACGCTTGGCATGTATTTATCGAAAACTTACCGGCCGGAGTCTGGTATACCTGGCGGATGGACGGACCGAACAATACCCGTGAATCCGGACTAATGTTCGACAAAGACAAATATCTGCTCGATCCGTGTGCGCGCGCAGTGAGCCAAAAACTTTGGGATAGAAAAGCCGCCTGTTTACCGGGCGACAATATCCGTACCTCGATGCGCAGCATGGTGGTCGACGACAATTATCACTGGGAAGGCGACGTGCCCCTGGCGATTCGCAGCGAAAATGCGATCATTTATGAATTGAATGTCGGCGGCTTTACGCGCCATCATAGCTCAGGCGTCCGCCATCCGGGCACCTTTGCCGGCCTGATCGAGAAAATCCCTTACCTGCAGGAACTCGGCATCACCCATGTCGAATTGTTGCCGGTGATGGCTTTCGACGAACAGGACGTGCCGCCAGGTACCGCAGAGCTGGGTTTAGCGAATTACTGGGGCTACAGTACGCACAGTTTTTTCAGCCCGCATCCAGGCTATTGCGTGACGCCGGAGCAAGGCACGCATCTTCAGGAATTCCGTGATCTGGTCAAAGCACTGCACAAAGCCGGCATTGGCGTGATCCTCGACGTGGTATTCAATCACACCTCAGAGGGGGGCGCGGGTGGGCCGATTATCAATTTTAAGGGCATCGACAGCGAAATCTTTTATCACATCGACTCGCTGAACAAATCGATTTTCCGCGACTATACCGGGTGCGGCAACACAGTCAACGCCAATCATCCCTTGGTATCCAACTTCATCATCAATTGTCTGGAATACTGGGTCGAAAGTATGCATGTCGACGGCTTCCGCTTCGACCTCGCGAGCGCGATGGCACGCGGCGAAGGCGGCATGCCGCTACGCGACCCGCCTGTATTGTGGGCGATTGAATTATCCGAAAAACTGGCCAGAACGAAACTGATCGCCGAAGCCTGGGACGCGGCCGGCTTGTATCAGGTCGGTTGTTTTCCGGGTTACCGTTGGGCCGAATGGAACGGTATCTACCGCGATGCGGTGCGCCGCTTCCTGCGCGGCGAAAAAGGCCTGATCGGCGATCTGGCAACGCGGCTTTGCGGCAGCAGCGATCTTTACCATCCGGAAGGCAGACTGCCGATCAACAGCATCAATTTCATTACCTGCCATGACGGCTTTACGCTAATCGATCTGTTCAGTTACAACGACAAGCACAACCTCGCAAACGGTGAAAGCAACCGCGACGGTTGCAACCATAATCTGAGCTGGAATTGTGGCGTTGAAGGTCCGACCGACGATCTGGCGGTCAACGCCTTCCGCATCAAACAGGTTAAAAACGCGTTTGCGATTTTGCTGTTGAGTCAGGGTGTACCGATGCTCCTGGCCGGAGACGAACTTTTGAAAACCCAGCATGGCAACAATAACGGCTGGTGCCAAGATAACGAATTGACTTGGTTCGACTGGAATATCAGCGAAGACAAACGCGAGATTTTGCGTTTCGTGAAGTGTATGATCGCCCTGCGCAAGCGCAATCCGTCGCTGATGCGCCGCCGCTTTCTAAGCGGCCAAAAGCACGATGAAAACAACTTGCCCGATATTTCCTGGCACGGTGCGCGGATCGATCAGCCTAACTGGAACGACCCGGAAGCCCGCGTGCTGGCGTTCACACTGGCCGCCGCCAGCGAAGGCGGCACGCATCTGCATGTGATGTTGAACATGTCGGATAACAAGGTCCAAATGGAACTTCCGCCACTTAGAAACATGTGCTGGCATATGGCAATCGACACATCCAACCCATCTCCGCACGACGCGGTCGACCCCGGGAGCCAGGGCCGACATAAGCGCAAATATTACACGGTCGAGCCGAAATCGGTCGTCGTGATGGAAAGTTCGGCGTCTAAGTTGTGGGGATTTTAATCCATCTGCATAATCCCAATCCATAAGAGGGCGTTAAATCGCCCTTTTAATATTCACATTATCCTAAAAACCTATTTTCTCTAAAATTACGCGTTTTGTACGGTTTTGATCTATTTAAAACAAGTACATATTGCTATAATTTAAACGGAATTATCATTTATTCGGGCGGCGGCCATGAGACATTTCGCTATCATATTTTTTTTGCTGGCGTTACAGCTTTTTTCGAGTCACGTCCTGGCGGGACAGGTGAACGTAAATTCATTGCATTTCTGGAGTTCGGCAAAACAGAGCCGGATGATGATCGATGTGTCCGCCATTCCCGCGCACAACATTTCACTGATCAACCAACCTGACCGCTTGGTGATCGATATCGACAACGCTCGTTTAAAGGGCAAACTGGCGCAACCACCCGTTTCGCATCCTTTCTTTTCCGGTATCCGCGCGGATCAGAAACAGAACAGTTTAAGAATCGTGGCCGATCTGAAAAGACAGATCGGTTATGAAAGCTTCACGTTGAATCCGAATAAGATGTACGGCCACCGCCTGGTGGTCGATCTGGTCGATAAAGGCCCGCTCCCCGATGGCGAGACCGTTCTGGACAAGCCGTCGATGCGCATCGCGAAGACCGAGGCCAAAGCACAAGCCCCGCAAAAAGTCATGAAGAAGATCGCTGAAGACAGCGGATCGGCCAAACCGGTTAAAGAAACCACGCCGGCCAGCCGTAACGGCAGAAACATCGTCGTGGCGATTGACGCGGGGCATGGCGGAGAAGATCCCGGCGCGCATGGTCCCGAAGGCACCGAAGAAAAGCGTGTGGTGCTCGCGATCGCACAAAAACTGGCGGCACTGATTAATGGCCAAAAAGGTATGCGCGCGGTGTTGGTGCGGAAAGGCGATTATTATGTCGATCTTAGAAAACGGATGGAAATTGCTCGCGCAGCGAATGCCGATTTGTTTATCTCGGTGCATGCGGATGCGTTCAAGAGATCGGATGTAAAAGGCGCATCGGTGTTTACGTTGTCGAACCGGGGCGCTTCGAGCGAAGCTGCGCGTTGGCTTGCCGACAGCGAAAACACGGCCGATCTGGTCGGCGGCGTAAGGCTTGACGACAAGGAAGAAGTGCTGGCTTCGGTGCTGCTGGACTTATCGCAAACCGCGACGCTGGAAGCCAGCAACAATGTTGCAAGCCATGTACTGAAAAGTTTTCAGAACATCAGCGAACTGCATTTTACGTCCGTACAGAAAGCGGGGTTTCTAGTGCTGAAATCGCCGGACATTCCGTCGATTCTGGTTGAAACGGCCTTTATTTCGAACCCAGGCGAAGAACGTAAACTGAAAAATTCGGATCATCAGGCAAAAATTGCGCTGGCGATTTTCAAAGGCGTGCGTAGTTACTTTAAGCAATACACGCCGACTGATACACGGGTGGCAGGATTGTGATCGTTTGGTAAGGAAGCTGGTAGCGTAGCGGCGCTAAATGGGCAAGGCGCTAAACCCATCAGTCCGCTACGCTTGCGGTTATTGCTTTCTTTTTCTTTTCCCCGACCTGTTCCGTGCTTTAGTCTTAGCGGCGTTACTGCGTTTTTTGATCAGCTCAAAATCGATCTTCTTTTCATCCAGATCAACGCGAACGACCTGAATTTTGACGCTGTCTCCCAAACGGAAAACGGTATTGGTGCGTTCTCCGCGGAGTTGGCGACTGACCGGGTCGAAATGGAAATAGTCCTGGCCCAGATTGCTGATATGCACGAGTCCCTCGACATAAATTTCCTCCAATTCGACGAAAAAGCCAAACGAGGTGACCGCCGAAATCAGGCCGGAAAACTCCTCGCCGATCTTGTCCATCATGTATTCGCATTTGAGCCACATCACCACATCGCGGGTTGCATCATCCGCGCGCCGTTCGTTCGCGGAACAATGCTCGCCGAGCAATACCATATCGGAATGGCTATAGACGAAACTTTCCGGTTTTTTGCCCTGTAACGCGTGACGAATACCGCGGTGTACGAGTAAATCGGGATAACGGCGGATCGGCGAAGTGAAATGTGCGTATTCCTCAAGCGCCAGCCCGAAGTGGCCTTTTATATCCGGGCTGTAAACGGCTTGCGACATCGACCGCAGCAGCACCGTTTGTATCAAGTGCGCATCCGTCCGTTCCGTGATCGACTGAATCAGATGCATGTAATCGAGCGGCGTCGGCGTGAGGCCTCCGCCCAGTTTTAGGCCGAGTTCGCCGAGAAAGGTTCTGAGACTCAATAATTTGTCCGCGCTGGGGCCTTCGTGGATGCGCAGCAATTTGGGAATTTTCTTTTTGTTCAAAAACCGCGCCGCCGCCATGTTCGCCGCGATCATGAATTCTTCGATCAATTTATGCGCATCGTTGCGCACTAGCGGTACAATCTTGTCGATCTTGCGATCCTGGCCGAAAATGATCCGCGTTTCCTGGGTGTCGAAATCCATCGCGCCGCGCTGTTCGCGGCTGAGGCGCATCACCTGGTACAACGCATAAAGCTCCTGCAAATGCGGCAGCAGATCTTTGTGTTTTTTGGCGAGTGTTTTGTCATGTTCGACCAGCATCTTCGCGACTTCGGTATAAGTCAGGCGTGCATGCGAGCGCATTACCCCTTCGAAGAATTTTGACCTCACAACCTCGCCCCGTTCATCGATCTGCAATTCGCAGACCATGCATAAACGATCAACATGCGGATTCAGCGAGCAAAGGCCGTTGGACAGGATTTCCGGTAGCATCGGAATGACCTTTTCGGGGAAATACACCGATGTGCTGCGGTTTTTCGCTTCCTGGTCAAGCGCGGTATTGACTTGGACATAATGTGAAACATCGGCGATCGCGACCAGCAGTTTCCAGCCCTTCGCGGTCTTTTTGCAAAATACCGCATCGTCGAAGTCGCGTGCGTCTTCGCCGTCGATCGTAACAAGCGGCGTGTTTCGTAAATCGACGCGCTTTTCCTTGGCTTGTTCCGGCACTTCCTCGCTGAAGGTTTTAATTTCTTCGTGCAGCGCGTCTGGCCATTGAAAAGGCAATCCATAAGAGCGAATCGCCATCTCGATTTCCATACCGGGCGCCAGATGATCGCCAAGCACTTCAACAACTCGGCCGATCGGTTGCCGGACCTTGGTCGGCTGCTCGACAATTTCGGCAACCACGATCTGGCCTTTTTTCGCCGTACCGACATCGCCTTCCGGAATCAGCACGCTCTGCGCGATGTTTTTATTGTCGGGCACGACATAGAAAAAGCCGTCCTTCACAAAACGACCGACAACCTGATGCGTATTCCGTTCCAATATTTCAACCACCGCACCTTCTCGGCGGCCTTTTTTATCGATGCCGGCAATGCGCAACATCGCCCGATCGTTATGCAAAAGCGCGTTCATTTCACGCGGAGACAAATACAGATCGTCCGAACCATCGTCAGGACGCAGAAAACCGAAACCATCGGGATGGCCTAGAATACGCCCGACGATCAAATCCTTGTTATTGACCAAACAGTATTTTTGTTCGCGGTTAAACAATAACTGCCCGTCTCTTTCCATCGCCCGCAGACGCCGGCGCAAGGCTTCCAGTTGCTCGTCGTCGCTCAGCGCGAAGGCTTCGGCTATTTCCGCGCGCCTAAGTGGCTTACCGGTATGCTCGATGTATTGCAGGATCAGCTCGCGACTCGGAATCGGACGCTGATATTTTTCAGCTTCGCGTTCGGCATAAGGGTCTTGGGTTACAGTGAAGTCGGCGACTTTTTTTGACTTGGGCGGCATTTAGGATAAATGAATAACTTGGATGGGATTAGTGGATCGAATGCTTGCTACCGAAGATTTGGCGGCATCGAAAGAATCCAGGGCACAAAACTTGATTGCTCAACATGTTGATAATATGATACACGCTTCCAGGCCTAGAGATTGAAAAACTGTCTGCTTTGGATAAAAAATCCCCTCGTCGGCTACTGAAGCGATGCATGCTTAAGCGGAAGCTGATAAAAAAATTATTTAATCGTTTGACAGAAGTAAAGTTGATCCGTATAATGTGCGGATCAACTGAGTTACAACATCGCCTGCCGAGGTGGTGAAATTGGTAGACACGCTAGCTTCAGGTGCTAGTGGGCGCAAGCTCGTGAAGGTTCAAGTCCTTTCCTCGGCACCAAATTAAGGTTCAAAGAGAACTAACAAAGCACAAAAACCCGCAAATCTACTAGGTTCGCGGGTTTTTTTATGCCCAAAGAAGACCAAGGAAATACAGTAACATTAGACAAAAACAGCAGTAAGATTTACAGTAGTTTTCAGTAAGTCGAAAATGTTACTGCAATCGAGGTTACTGCAAATGGCAAAAGAATTACTGAAACCCTCAACCGTGAGCACCGCCAAGCCTGGCGACAAGGACAAACGCCTGAATGACGGCGATGGTCTGTATTTGCTCATCAAGCCGAATGGTGCGAAATGGTGGCGCTTTGACTACACCATTGGCGGCAAACGCAAGACCCTATCGGTCGGCACCTTCCCAGAGACAGGTTTGGCCGATGCACGACGCAGGGCCGAAGACGCCCGCGCCAAAGTCGCCAGCGGCATTGATCCGAGCGACACCCGCAAGGAAGCCAAGGCCGCACAAAAGATCGATGCCGAAAACCAAAAGCGTCTCGATGCCGGTCTGCCGATCCTGAACAGCTTCGAACATGTCGCCCGTGATTGGCTGGCGTCCATTGAACACACGGTTATTAACAATACCCACCAAAAGAAAGTCGGCAATTTCGAAAAACATGTGTTTCCGGCAATCGGCCGCATGGGGATCAGTGATATTAAATCGCCTCATATCTTCGAAATCGTCAAACCCTTGATCGAAGCCGGCAAACTGGAAACCGCGCACCGCGTCCGCAGCGAAATCAGCGCGGCCTATGCTTATGCCATTGCTCACGGCTTTACCGATTACGACCCGGCGCAAGCGGTAGCTAAACAGATACCGGCAACGAAGGTAAAGCACCGGGCCGCTCTGACCGATCCGAAGGAAGTCGGGCAATTGATGCGCTGCATAGATGCGTATCAAGGTACGTTTGTTGTTCAGTGCGCCTTGAAAATATCGCCACTGCTGTTTCAGCGTCCCGGCGAAATCCGGCAAATGGAATGGAAAGACGTTGATTTGGCGGCGCGGGAATGGCGGCCATTTGTCACCAAAACCAGCGCTTTGCATCTTGTCCCACTATCAACGCAAGCGGTCGCCTTGCTCGAAACCGTCAAGCCGCTGACCGGATCGGGGCGCTATGTTTTCCCGTCGAGCCGGGGCGACAATCGGCCAATGTCGGAAAACACCATCAGAACGGCGTTGCTGACGATGGGCTTTGACAGCGACACGATGACGGCGCACGGCTTCCGTGGCATGGCGTCAACACTTCTGAATGAACAAGGATGGAGTCCCGACGCGATCGAGCGCCAGCTTTGCCACATGCCCAAGGATCAGGTCAGAGCGGCCTATAACCGGGCGCAATACCTGGATGAGCGGCGGCGCATGATGCAGGCGTGGGCCGATTACCTGGACGGCTTGAAAAGCGGGGCCGATGTCATTCCGTTTCGGAAGACCGGCTAAGCTTGATATACTGATTTTAACCGGATAGGCCGACGGGCCGACAAGCGGGATTCGTTACCCTGTTTCCGGTTAATCCTTTCACGATGCACTTTGACGGAGTGCCATGTATTACGACCTTGAAGCAATTCGGCGTTTTGTCGATGCGATCAGCAAAAACCTAAACGAAGCAAGTTCCGATATTGCCCATAAACGCGCCAGCGGCCAGCAAATCGACACTGCCGACGAGCTGGACAAAATCACCCTTATCGGCGTAGAGCTGGCCGACATTCGAGCGGCGCACAGAGCTTTAGCGGCTTTGTTGTATGGGAATGCAAACCTTAAAAAAGAACTGGGGTTGAAGCGGAAAACAGGGAAGAAAACAAAGCTTAAATTCGATATGACCATCCATAGCCCTGAATTTATGGTGCTTTGCTCACTGGAAGGCGGCGCGCTTACATACGGTGATGCTGTCGGTTTTTTACAGGACGGATGGGGAGCGGGCCAAACAACAGCCGAAGAGTTTATAAGGGATCGGCGCGCCGCTGCAAAACAATTTAATGCCTGTTTCCCAACTGGCCCCGAAAAACGGCAACCGTTTTTAAGCAAGGCTGAAATTGAGGAAATGATTAAGAATAAAAAATCACCCCGTTAATTTGTCGCTAAATTACCGTGTTGTTTGGATAAAAAATATGCATAGAATGCATTGTCATTGTAACAAAGAGGCCAAAGGAGCCCGCTACGATGACAAAAAAAAGCACTCACCCCGCATTAACCGCAAAACCAAACACACCAAAAACCCGCAAGCGCAAAACCTACGTTGCCACCGGATTGCCGTCCGAAGGCTTCGTGAGACTCCCCACATTCGCCCGCTCACTGGGCATCTCTGAAAATTCAGTCTATAACGGCATCAAAGCCGGTAAATATCCCCCCGGCATCCTGTTGACTCCAAGAACAAGGGTTTGGGACGTTGCCGAAATTCGCGCGCTGATCGAAAAAATTAAACGAGGCGAAGTATGACCTGGCAGCATATCGAGGATGCTTGCCGGGCGGCCTGTGAACAGATCGGCGTCATTTATCGATCGGTTCCAGCCGATGGCGAATTTTACACCGCAGACCTGGCCGACGATCCGCGCGGCCGGGGCGATGGCCGCATCAAGCTGTTTCCCGACGGCAAAGGCGGCATCGTTCAGAATTGGAAAACCGGCGAGAAGCAAGCGTTTTTCATCGACCGGCAGGCCGGCGCAGCGCTCAGCCCGGCCGATCGGGAACACATCAAGGCCGAGCAGGAACGGCGGCGACGCGAGCAGCAAGCCAAGCACGACCGCGCCGCGCGGCGCGCGCGGTCGATATGGCAGGTCGCCAAATCCGCGCCGCCGGATCATCCTTATTTGGCGCGTAAGCGCATCAAACCGCATTTGGCGCGCGTGACGACCTGGCGACGCATTCACCAAGACGCCAGCGGCGGCCGGCAAAAGCTGGCGATCGAAAACGCGCTGATCATTCCCCTGATCAACGAAACCGGCGCATATCGCAACCTGCAAGCCATTTTTCCGGCCGCATCCCCGGCACTGGGACGTGACAAGGATTTTTTACCGGGCGGCGCGCTGGCCGGTCTGTTTTGGTGGATCGGGCAAGAAAAAACCGACCCGGTTTTGATTGCCGAAGGCTTTGCGACGGCGGCAACCCTGCACCAAGAAACCGGTTATCGGGTTTATATCGCCTTTTCCGCCGGCAACTTGCTTGCTGTGGGCCGGATCATCCGTAAACACTTGCCCGCCGTAAAGATCATCTTTGCTGCCGACAATGACGCCAAAACCGCCGGTAATCCCGGACTAACCCAAGCTCATGCAGCCGCCGCCGTGGTTGACGGATTCGTGATTGTGCCGCCGATGGCCGGCGATTTTAACGACTTCGCCGCCCATTTACAGGGGGCTGCATGACGAAAAAAACAGGCAAGCCGTTTCTCGAAGTCGTCAACAACCCACACAAACCCGAGCCCAAGAAAACCGGCAACGGCGGCGGATCGGGCAAAAGCGCAACGCAGCGCTTCGGCGATTACGCCATTATCGGCGGCGCGTTTTACCAAATCAAGGCCGTCAGAGCCGGGCCGGACGGTCAAGGCTTTGTCGAGATTCAGCTTTGTGATTTTGTCTGTAAGATTATGGAAGAAGTGACCCATGACGACGGCTTGCAAGATCAGGCATTTGTCAGAATCGAAGGCCGGCGCATGGATGGATTGCCTTTACCGCCGGTCGACGTACCCTCAACAAAGTTTTATTCTACGCAAGGCAACTGGATAAACGAGTATTACGGAACGCTGGCTTTTGTTTATCCGGGGCCGTCCAAGCGGGATAATTTGCGCGCCGCAATTCAACTGTATTCGGCGTTGGCCGGCGATGTGCCGCGCCGCCAAGTCTTTAAGTTTACTGGCTGGAAGCAGATTGGCGGGGGATGGTGTTATCTGACCGGATCGGGCGCGATTAAGGCCGAGGGTTTACGGCAAGACGTGCAGGTTGAATTAGGCCAAGGCCACATCAGCCGCTATACCTTGCCGCCGCCGTTTGCCGCCGATGAGGTCAAAGCGGCGGCCGGGCTGGTATCGGCATTGTTGAACATTTGCCCCGGCAAGCCGCAAGTCGGGGCTGCATTGCTGGCTGCCGTTGCCCGTGCGCCGTTGGGCGAATGTCACCCGATCGATTTTGCCGTGTTTATTCACGGCATCACCGGCGCGGGCAAGTCGGCGATCACCGCTATTCCGCTGGCGTTCTTCGGCGACTTCACCGCGCGCAGTTTCCCGGCGAATTTTTCGGACACTGATACCGACATGGAAATGAAAGCGTTTCAAGTCAAGGATGGTGTTTTTGTGGTTGACGACTTCAAGCCTTCGGTCAGCCAGTCGGAAGCGGCCAAGCTGCACGCGCGCGCCGAGCGCTTTATCAGGAACACCGGCAATCAAGCCGGACGAGGCCGGCGCGGTTCGGAATTGCAGTCCAAAGCCGCGCCGTATAATCGATCAATGACATTCATCACCGGCGAAGATTTGCCCAAAGGTCAAAGCCTGTTGGGAAGGCTGTTGATTCTGGAGCTGACCCGCGCCGACGTGGATTTTAGCGTATTGACCGAGCTACAGCAGGCCGCTAGCTTGGGGAAGCTGGCCGGTTTGATGGCCGCTTATCTGCAATGGCTGGCGGCGCGCATGGATCGGCTCAAGAAAGACTTCCCGGAAAAGGTTATCAGCCTACGCAATCTCACCAAGCAAGGCAATTACGCTTCATCCCATACCCGTGCCCCGGAAATTTTCGCCAATCTGGTAGCAGGGGCGGCGCAGTTTACCGAGTTTCTTGAATCCGGCGCCGCGATCGACCGCGAACAGGCCGCCGTGTTGCTCGATTCGGTCGAATCCGGCTTGATGCAGGCATTCAGCGAGCAGCAAGCCTACCAGACCGAGCAAGACGAAGTCGAGCGGTTTCTTGCCTTGTTGCGGGCCTTGTTCGCCAGCGGCAACGCGCACATTGCTTGCCGGCTGAACCAAGGGCCGCCGCCGGAAGGGAAAAGGCACTTTCTAGGCTGGCGGGAAGCTAATATCGGCATCGGTGAAAAAGACTGGCGGCCAACCGGCGATTGTGTCGGCTGGTATTGCAACGGCGGCGACACCGGGCCGGAAGTCTGGCTAGATCAGAACAACGCCTTTGCCGCCGTGCAGAAAATGGCGCGCGATCAAGGCGAAACCTTTTTGATGTCCGCCCCGACGCTTTGGCGGCGAATGCTGGAAAAGGAGCTGATCATAGCGACCGAGAAGCGCCCCAATGGAACCAAACAAACGACCGTCAAGCGCACGATCAGCAGCACCAAGCGCCGCGTGATGGTCCTGTCAGCTAAGTTAATCGAGTCCGAAAGCTGAAAAAATATAGGGGGGTTATATATATTTTTGAGGGACTTGAGGGACATATAGCTTAAAGCCTTATAAATCAAGGCTTCCACGGTCCCGCAGAGGTAAAAATTTTGAGGGACGGTCCCTCAAAAATGCGGGACTTCTGAAAATCGAATCACGGCGGCAAGTCATGCAAAATTTGCACGAAACTGCAAAAAACATCCGGATTTTGGGCAAGTCCCTCAAAAAATTGAGGGACCGTCCCTTATTTTTAAACCATGTGAGGGACCGCAAAACCCGCGCCGCGTCTGGCTTTGCGGCCTATTTTTTCCCAAGTCCCGCAAGTCCCTCAATTCTACACATAGGGGGGGTAATATTTTTTTATCCATGCCTGAATCGATCCGGCCGCACTCAGGCCGGGAGCGGTCAAAATCTCTGGACTTCATGCCGGTTTCAGCGTGCCCCAGCTAGATTTTTGCGAACCATGAATTGAATTGAAAAAGACCATGACGGAGAAACAGTAATGAATTGCATCAAATGCGGTCGAGACTTTACGACTACGGCAACCACCGGCAGACCGCCAAGTTATTGCTCGACGGCGTGCAGGCGCGCCGCCGAAATGGAAATCACCCGGATCAACCGGCGTTTGGAAGCGCTGGAAGATGAGCTGATAACCTACAAGAAATGGGGCAAAGGCCGCGATTCCGCAGGACGAACCGGGCCGGAATTGCTCGAACTGCAACAAGGCATCATTGCCGAAACCGAAGCAAGACTGAGAGAGCTACTAGACGCCCAACTATAGCTTGAGCCATTCCCGGTTCGTCTGGTCTGATCCTAGGCATGATTTGAAGCCCGGCCGCATGATCGATGTCGGCAGGCGAAAGCGGCCGGAACCGGCTGAAAATATGCCCGCTACCCTCACGGCGGGCCGTTCTTAGGCGCGGGATGTTTGGAGCGTTCTGATAACTTACCTTGACGGTGCGCTGTCAGCCGATCTATGCTTAACCAGTCGCCCACATTGCGGCGCGGGATTGGCGTCCCGTAAACTCACGGCACAAGCCGCATCATGCGGTTTTTTTGTGTGCGCTTCAGTGCGTCTTTATGTCGGGCTGGGCGAAGCAGCCGCAAGGCTGGCCGGTCGTGAGTCCGGTACGCCAACTTCGTTCAGTCCGGCACCCATGATTGGCGTCGTGGTTGTCGGTTAATTCAACTTTACTCACGAGGTATAACCATGAAAAGCGCATTACCCGCCAAAATCCCGAACTTTGTCTGCAACGAAAAGGGCCGCTATTGCGCCAAAAAACCCTTGACTGAAGCGCAAATCATCAAAGCTGCTCAAGCGCTACTCACCAATCAGCACCGCACCGGCCGAGCACTAACAAGCCCGGATGCAACACGCTGTTGGCTTACTCTGAGCTACCGCGACCTGGAACATGAAGTTTTTATCTGTCTGTTCCTGGACAATCAGCACCACGTCATCACCCATGAAGAATTATTCCGTGGAACGATCGACGGCGCGGCCGTGTATCCGCGCGAAGTCGCCAAACGCGCCTTGCAACTCAACGCGGCGGCCGTCATTTTTGCCCACAATCACCCATCCGGTACAACAGAGCCGAGTTCAGCAGATCGAAGCATTACGGAAAAATTGAAAGCGGCGCTTAACTTATTGGATATTCGGACGCTGGATCATTTCATTATTGGCAAGACTGGCGCGTATTCATTCGCTGAACATGGGCTGATATGACCGCAATCAATGCGGACGGAAACGCCCATAGATGGAATTTTTTTGGAATTGATTAAAAAATCGGGAGCGTCGGCGCGAAAGTGCAGTAACTTTTACAGTAACTTTAAAAAACAGCGTCTACAAGTCTTGATTTTACTGGCTATTCGAATACTTTCCTCACCATAAATTTCAACGACTTAAGCAAACTGCTTAATGCTCAACAATGAAGTTTATATTCTATAAATTCTCTGTCACTGTGACAACAGTGTGACACGATCTTTTAGCATTTATTCTGCATTTAGCCTAATCACTTACCGACTCCTGAGGATTTGGGCAGGTTAGTTAGAGCCTGCTCAGAAAGTCTTAATGAACAATAAAATCTATCGGTTTCGGCGTAAGTTATTGATATAAAGTGATTCTGAGGCAAATTTACTACATTGCGGCTCTGGCAAATTCAAATA